>NZ_JBHXKE010000138.1:0-25290 GCF_042722765.1 Kitasatospora sp. NPDC058406 | reverse complement strand
GCCGACACCCCCGCCCGGCCGTCCACCGTCACCGGTCGCCCGTCCGCGTCCAGCACCGCCGCCGGCAGCGGGGTGCGGTGCACCACGGTCGGCCAGACGTCCCGCAGCCGCCCCGGCCAGGGCGCGTCGGCGGGCGCGTCCGGGTCGTACGGCTCGCCCCACGGCACTCGGACCGCCTGCTCGTCCGGCCCCCGTCCGCCTGCCGGCTCGATCCGGCGCAGCCCGGCATGCCCGAGCACCGCCTGGACCCTGGCCACCGCGCGTTCCACCCGGTCGTCCGCCACCGCCTGCCCCCAGAGGGCGAGTTGCCGGCCCTGGTCGGGGGTGAGGTCGTCGGGGACGAGGCGCAGCGCGGTGAAGCCTCCCGCGCCGGGGTCCTCGGAGTCGTGGCGGCTCTCCGGGCCCCGGGGGTTCCGGCGGCCCCGGGGACTGCCGGGGCCGCGGAGGCCGTCCGGGCCGTGGGGGCCGCGGGGGCCGTCGGCCGGCCCGGCGTCGAAGGTGCCCGTGCTCTGCCAGGCCTGGAGCTGCCAGCGGACCCGTTCGGCGAGCGCCGTCGCCGAGAGCCGGCCCTCGTGCCGCCAGAGCCGCGCCACGGTCCGACCGTCCGCGCACTCCACCTCGACGGCCACCCGCTGGCAGGTCAGCCCCGCCCCGGCGAGCCGTTGGTGCAGCCGCTCGGCCAGGGTCCGGGCCACGAACACCAGGGGCTCGGCGAGCGGCTCGGGCGGGTCGAAGCGCTGCTCGACCGAGAGGTCCGGCCCGCCCGTACGCGGCACCAGCGGGCGCGGCTGCAACCCGCGGGCCAGCCGGTGCGCCGTCGTACCGGCCGGGCCGAAGCGGTCCGCCACCGCCTCGGCCGGCAGCGCGGCGAACGCCCCGACCGTGGGCAGGCCCAGCCGGTCCAGCAGCTCCGCCAGTACCTCGTCACCGAGCACGGCCACGGGGTAGGGCGCGAGGAACTCCGCCGTCCGCCCGGCCGGGACCAGCACGCCGGCGCGGGCGGCGAGCACGGCGGCGAACAGGCCGTCGGCCACCCCGACCTGCCCGCACGGGGCAGGGGCAGCGGCGAGACCCTCCGCCGCAGGGGGCCCCGGTCGCCCGGCCGCCGGCCCCCCGGGCTGCGGGCCGGACGGGTCGGGCTGCGGGCGCGCGCCCTCCCGACGGGACTCCGCCGGGTGAGGAGCCTCCGGCCGGTGCGCAGCCGCCGGGCCGAGGCCGTCCTGGCGGGACTCCGGGCGGGACTCCGGACGGGCGGGTTCCGGCGGGTAGGCCGCCGGCCGGGCGAAACCGCCGCGCGCGCCGTCCCTGGCCGCGGGCGTGGCGGCGAACAGCTCGTCCACCCCGGCGGTCCGGCGGCGGGGTGCGGTCCGGTCCGCGTCCGCGTCCGCCGGGTGCAGTGGGACGACCTCGGCGACCTCGGCGACCGGAGCGGGGCCCCGGTCGTCGGGGCTCGTGCCGGGGCTCGTGCCGGGGCTCGCGCCGGGACGGGTGCCGGGGTCGAGTCCGGGGTCCGGCGCAGGGCGGACACCGGCCGCCGACTCGGCATCTACCGGGTGCACCGGCCGGCCGGCCGCCGCAGGGCCGGCGTCGGTGGCCGCCGCCGTCGGGACGGCCGCCGCCAGGGCAGCCGTCACCGCGCCCTGGACCTTCGCCGCGAGCGCCTCCTCCCCGCCGAAGTACCGGCCCGGCCCCTTCACCGGGATCGCGCACAGCCCCGGGCGCAGCACCTCCACCCGCGGGGTGAAGGCCTCCACCGCCGCGACCACCGGCTCGAACCGCCGGGTCTCCGCCTCCGGGTCGCGGTCGCGCAGCTCCAGCGCGGGGCAGAGGCGCTGGGCCAGCTTGAGCCGCTGCCCCTGCCGCACTCCGGCCGCCCGGGCCGCCGCCGAGCACGCCAGCACCCGGCCGCCCTCGACCACCGCCACCGGGATGCCGCCGTCGGCACTCCCCGCCGCGACCGGGCGCCCGTCCGCGCCGATGCTCCCGTCCGCACCGGCGGCCACCGCCGGGCCGGCGTCCCCGGGGCGCTCGACGGCCACCACCGGCCAGTCCGGGCACCAGACCACCAGCACCCGCGGGGTACCGGCCCCGCTCACCCCGCTCGCTCCGCCGTCGGCCATCTCACACCACCGCCATACGGTCGAGGCCCGCCCCGGCCCCCGACGTCACGTCCTCCCCCGCCTCGTCCACCACGACCCCGGCGGCCGTCTCCTCCACGACCCGCGCCGTGCCGTGCGCGTCCGGCAGCCAGAGCCGGGCGGTCCGCCCGCGCACGGCCGAGCCGCGCCCCTCCGCGACGACCTCCACCTGCCGCCCGGTGAGCTGCCCGTGCCCGTCGCCCAGTCCGAACCACTGCCCGGACCGCACGCCCAACCGCAGCCCGGCCCCCGGCCACGGCCCGGCCACCAGGAGCACGCAGGCGCTGCGGCGCAGCACGGCCGCCAGCCGGGCGGCCAGGTTCGGCGGAACGGGGCCGTCCGGGCGCAGCATGATCAGCTCGACCGCCCCGGCCAGCACCGACACCACCTCGGCCCAGTGCGGCCCGGGGTCGTCGGCCACCAGCAGTCTCCGCAGGTCCAGCCCGTATCCGGCGGCCGCGGCCAGCCCGAGGTCAGGCAGCCCGACCGCCGCCGCCCACCCGCCCTCGGTCTCCCGCACTCCGGCGGCCAGCGCGAGCAGCAGCCCGGCGTCCCCGCCCGCCACCGACACCGCCGTCCCGCGCCGCAGGCCGCCCTCCGGCAGTACGCCCCGCAGCGCCGGCACCACCGGGAGCAGTCCGCGCCCGGCGTCGGTGCCCGTCCCGCCGGCCTCGCGCAGCGCAGCCGCAGACGCCACCGGTCGGAGCGGCCTCCGCTCGACGGTGGATTCGAAAACAGATTCGAAAACGGGCACGCCCCCAGGATCGAACATTCGTTCGTAAAGATTCAAGTCCGATTACCCCACCCCAGCCGCTACGCTCCGTGACATCGACGGGCGCCCCGGCATCGAGCGGGCACCCGGCCAGGGGTCGGGGAGCCGGCGGCCGGGGCGCCCGCGGGATCCGGAACCCGCCCTCGACCGCCCCGCCGCGAACCGTCTCGGACCGTCTCGGACCGTCTCGGACCGCGCTCGACCACCCCTCACCGCCGAAGGCCCGACGCGGGTCCGGACGCCGAAGTACCCGACGGGGACATAGGGGTGATCGAACGTCGAGGGGACAGCAGACTTCCCCCATGACGCGCACGGATCACTTCAAGAAGGACCTCCGGACCTATCTGCAGGACGCCCGCGACGCCCTGCTGTGGAAGCTCGAAGGGCTGTCGGAGTACGACGTCCGCCGACCGCTGACCCCCACCGGGACCAACCTGCTGGGGCTGGTCAAACACACGACCGCCGCGGAGGCGATGTACTTCGGAGAGGTCTTCGGGCGGCCGTTCGAGGCGCCGCGCCCCTGGATCACGGGTGACGCCGAACCCAACTCGGACTTCTGGGCGACGCCGGAGGAGAGCCGGGAAGACATCGTCGAGCTGTACCGCGCGGCCTGCGCCCACGCCGACGAGACCATCGCGTCACTGGCGCTGGAGGCGGTCGGACGGGTGCCCTGGGGGAACCGGAGCGAGGTGACCCTCCACCACAGCCTGGTCCACATGATCGCCGAGACCCAGCGGCACGCCGGGCACGCCGACGTCGTCCGGGAGCTCGTGGACGGTGCCACCGGACAACGCCGGGAGGGCGGCAACATGGCGCCCGGCGACGAGGCGTGGTGGGCGGGGCACCGGGACCGGGTGGAGCGCGCCGCCCAGGAGGCCGGGAGGGCTCAGGCGGGCGGGAGCGGGGGCGGGGCGTAGCGGCGGGCGAGGGCGGTGACGGCCCGGGCGACGGCGCTGCGGAGGTCGGGCGGGCCGAGGACCTCGGCCTCGGGGCCCAGGCGGAGGAGGTCCCCGACGGCCACCGCCGTGCTCTCGACGGAGAGTCGCACCTCCGTCCAGCCCTCGGCGTCGGGCGGTCCGGCGGTGGCGAGCGCCCGGGCGCCGGCGGCACCGAACCGCATGGGGAGCAGGCGCCGGGCCTCCGGGGAGACGCGGAGGTGGGCGGTCTGCTGGTGGAGGGCCGCCGTCAGACGGCGGGAGTTCTCCTCCCAGTGCGCGGCCAGGTCGAAGCCGGCGGGGCGTTCGAAGGTCTCGGCGGTGACGTCGACGGCGAGGAGACGCGAGACCCGGTAGGTGCGGACGGACTCGGCGGGGGCGGCCGAGTCCGCGACGGCGGGGGCCGCCGGGGCAGGGGCCACCGCGACGGCGGGGGCCGTGCGGGCCACCAGGTACCAGATGCCGCCCTTGAGGACGAGGCCCAGCGGGTGCAGCACCCGGTGCACCTCGCCGCGCCAGCGGCGGTAGTGGACGCGCACCACCCGCCGGTCCCAGACCGCCCGCGCGACGGGGGCCAGGAGGGCGACCGGGTCGGCGTCGCGGAACCAGGCCGGTGTGTCGAGGTGGAAGCGGTCCTGGACGCGGCGGGTGCGTTCGGCGAGTTCGGCCGGGAGGGCGGCCTGGAGCTTCAGTTGCGCGGTGGCGAGCACCGCGCCGAGGCCGAGCTCCCGCGCCGGGCCGGGCGCCCCGGTGAGGAAGAGGGCGTCGGCCTCCGCGTCGGTGAGCCCGGTGAGCCGGGTGCGGTACCCGTCCATCAGCCGGTAGCCACCCTCGGGACCCCGGTCGGCGACGACGGGGACGCCCGACGCGGCCAACGCCTCGACGTCCCGGTAGACGGTACGGACCGACACCTCCAGCTCGGCGGCGAGTTCGCCGGCCGTCGTCCGGCCACGGTTCTGGAGCAGGAGCAGGAGGGCGAGGAGCCGGTCGGCGCGCATGCCCGCATTCTGCTGCCCGTACCTGACAGAAGGTGTCAGGTACGGGCACCAGAGTGGTCCTCGGGCGTACGGCACACCTGCCGTACGCAGGGCGGGTGCAGGCGCGCGCCCAGCCGCACCGGCGCACGGCCACACAGGCGCACCCGGCGCACGCCCGCACTCCCCGCCCGCACTCCCCGCCCGCACACGCGGACTATTCCGAGGACGGCAATGAGCGCACAGACCATCACCACCACCGGCCGGATCGGCTACGCCCAGTGGGAGGAGACGGCGATCGGTTCGACGGAGGTCACGCCCCGGCTGGCGCGCGCCTCCGTCGTCAACACCTTCACCGGCGGGATCGAGGCGGCGGACACCGCCTGCGAGTACGTCTTCGTCTACGCGACCGGGACGACCGGCACCTTCACCGGGCTGGAGTCGGTCACCGGACGACTGGACGGCCGCGCGGGCTCCTTCACCCTGGAGGAACGCGGATCGTTCGAGGAGGACGGCACGGTGCGCTGCACCTTCGAGGTGGTCCCGGGAACGGCCGTCGGCGAGCTGGCCGGCCTGCGCGGGAGCGGCTCCTTCGTCTACCGTCCGGGCGAGTCGCCGTTCCCGTACGTCTTCGCCTACGAACTCGACTGAGCCCCGCCGCCCGGGGACGGCCCCCCGCGCCCGCCCCTCGTCCTCGTCCGCCTCCCCGTCCGGTGGCTACGCCCGCCCGGTGAGGACGGAGACCCGGACCTGCTCCGGGTAGCCGCGGTCGCCGGGCTCGGGCAGCGCGGCGAGCAGCCGGGCGGCGAAGGCGGGGCGATCGGCCGGGGCGGGCAGTTCGGGGGCGGGGATGGCGGAGTAGACGGTGCCGAGGAGCTGGTCGGGGGTCAGGGCGTCCTCGTAGTCGAGGACGGTCTCGCCGACGTCCGCGAACCCGGCGGCGGCCAGCGCCCGGGCGTAGCGGTCGCGGTCGTCGGTCGCGGTCCCGCAGGAGGTGGCGGCCGGACGGCCGAAGTGGTCCTCCAGGACGGACCGCAGGGCACGCGACCAGTCGGTGTCCTGGGCCCAGACGGGAGTGCCGTTGGCGATCACCGCGACGCCTCCGCCCGGGCGGGTGAGCGGGCGGAGGGTGCGGAAGAGCTCGTCGGGGCGCATCCAGTGGATGGCGTTGCCGATCACGGTCACGCCGAGCGGACGGCGGCCGGGCAGCAGGGCGGAGAGGGCCGGGACGTCGGCGTCGGTGCCGAGCAGCCAGAGCGCGTTGTGCACGCCGTCGCGGTCGGCGGCGGCTCTGGCCTGGCGGAGCATGTCCGGCTCGGGGTCCATGCCGATGACGGTGCGGACGTAGGCGGCGAGCGGGAGGGCGAGTTGACCGGTGCCGCAGCCGAGGTCGAGGGCGAGGTCACCGATGGCGGGGTGGGCGTCCAGGGCGAAGGCGGTCCGCAGCGCGTCGAGGACGGGCGGCGGGTAGCCGCGGCGGTAGTCGGCGTAGTAGGCGGCCACGTCACCGGAGAAGTCGGGGGGCGCGGACGCGGCACGGGCGTCGGAGGCGGAAGCGGGGGCGGGGGCGGCCTCGGCGGCGGGCGTCGTCATGGTCCGCAGCCTCCCCCGCCCCCGGCCGTTTCAGGCGACCGATCGCTGTCGGCGGACACGGCGGGCACGTCCCGGGCGGACGCCTCCCCCACGGGGGTCTCCCCCACCGGCGCCGCCCCTCCCCCTGCCTCCGGCTCCGCCCCCGCCGCCGCCCGGGCCGCGCGCAGGCTGAGGTGGTGCCGTTCCGGGAGGCTGGCGGTGCGGCGGGCGGCGGCGCGGTAGTCGGCGACGGCGGCCTCCCGCTCCCCCGCCAGCTCGTGCAGGTGGGCCCGGACGGCGTACAGCCGGTGGTGGTCCGTCAGCGCGGGCGGCACCTCGGCGAGCAGGGCGAGGCCCGCCGCCGGGCCGTCCACCATGGCGGTGGCGACCGCCCGGTTCAGGGTGATCAGCGGATTGTCGAAGATCCGGGCCAGCACCCCGTACAGGGCGAGGATCTGCGGCCAGTCGGTCGCGGCCGCGGTCGGTGCCTCGTCGTGGACGGCCGCGATCGCCGCCTGCACCTGGTAGGGGCCGACCGGGCCGCGCGGCAGGGCGGCGGTGATCAGCGCGACGCCCTCCGCGATCGCGGCGGCGTCCCAGCGGCCGCGGTCCTGTTCGGCGAGCGGGACGAGCTCGCCGTCCGGGCGGGCGCGGGCCGGACCGCGGGCCTCCGTGAGCAGCATCAGCGCGAGCAGTCCGGCCACCTCGGCGTCGTCCGGTAGCAGCGCGTGGACGGCCCGGGTGAGGCGGATCGCCTCCCGGGACAGTTCGACGCGTCGCAGGGCGGGGCCGGTGCTGCTGGCGTAGCCCTCGTTGAAGACCAGGTAGAGGACGTGCAGCACCGCGTCGAGCCGGGCCGGCCACTCTGCGGCGTCCGGCTCCGGCATCCGGAACGGCACGCCGGAGGACTTGATCCGCTGCTTGGCGCGGCTGATCCGCTGTCCCATGGTCGCCTCGGGGACGAGGAAGGCACGGGCGATCTCGCCGGTCGTCAGGCCGCCGACCGAGCGGAGGGTGAGCGCGATCGCCGAGGCGGGCGAGAGGGCGGGGTGGCAGCAGAGGAAGAGCAGGGTGAGGGTGTCGTCCCGGGAGCCCCCGTCCTCGGCGTCGGCCGGGGGCGCGGCCTGCCGGTCGGCCGGGACCTGCCCGGCCACCAGGTCCTCGCGCCGGCGGCGGGCCTGTTCGCTGCGGACCTGCTCAGTCATCCGCCGGCCGGCCACCTGGACCAGCCAGCCGCGCGGGTTGCGCGGCACGCCCTCGTCCGGCCACTGGGTGGCGGCGTCCAGCAGGGCCTCCTGGACGGCGTCCTCGGCGGTGGCGAAGTCTCCGTAGCGGCGGGTGAGCACGCCGACGACCTGCGGCGCGAGGGAGCGCAGCAGGTCGTCGACGGCCGGTGGGGCGTCCGGTCCGGGCGCCGGCGGCTCGGGTCCGGTCACTGCTCGGTGGGCGGGGCCGACATGACCTGGCGCACCTCGATCGGCATGTTCAGCGGTTCCCCGCCCGGGCCGGGCGCGGCGGAGACGGCGGCGGCGATCTCGACCGCCCGGCGCTCGGTGTCACAGTCCACGATCCACCAGCCGGCCACCCACTCCTTGGTCTCCGGGAACGGCCCCTCGGTGACCACCGGGGCGCCGCCGCTGTGCGAGCGGACGATCCGGGCGGTCTCCGGCATGGCCAGACCCTGGGCGTCGACCAGTTCGCCGTCCTCGGCGAGCCTGGTGTTGGTGTCCCGCATGAAGCGGATGTGCGCCTGGATCTCCTCGGGCTTCCACTCGTCGATCTTCGGGAAGTCGGCGGCCTTCTCGCTGAACTGCATCAGCAGCATGTACTTCATGGTTCCGCTCCTCGTTCGTCGTGCCCGCCCCGGTCGGAGGGGCTCTCACGGGTAGGTAGAAGCACGCCGCGCGATTTCGACGTCCTCGGCGGGAATCTCGGGAAAAAGTTAGCCGGACCCCCCGACGGCCCGCGCGCAGCGACACCCCGCCCACCGCGGGGGGAGCCCGTTGACCGCTTCCCGACCGGCCCCCTAGGGTCGGCCGGGTGCAGCGATACGACTGGCTGAGGAAGATTCAGCAGATGGACCCGGAGACCGAGTTCACCGAGATCTACCGGATCAGCAGCTGGTACGAGTTCCCCTGGGACACCGTCCAGTCACTCAGCTTCGCGCTCTACCGCACCTACGCGGTCCCCGGCATCGGCCGGCTGCTCGCGGAGACCGGCGAGTTCACCGGCCGCACGCAGAAGCGGTACGACGACACCACGCTGATCCTGGAGGCGGTGCTCGAACACGGCTTCGACTCCACGCAGGGGCGCGAGGCGATCCGCCGCATGAACCAGATGCACCGCCGGTACGACATCTCCGACGCCGACTTCCTGTACGTGCTCGCCACCTTCGTCGTGATCCCCAAGCGCTGGCTGGACGACTACGGCTGGCGCCGCTACTCCCCGCACGAGCGGCGGGCCGCCACCAACTACTTCCGCGAGCTGGGCCGGCATATGGGCCTGCCCGGGATACCGGAGACGTTCGAGGAGTTCGAGCAGCTGCTCGACGACTACGAGCGCGCGCACTTCGCCTTCGACCCGGGCGGCCGGGCGGTCTCCGACTCCACCCTGGGGCTGATGGCCTCCTGGTACCCCGCGCCGCTGCGGCCGTCGATGCGGCTCTCGTCGATCTGCCTGCTCGACGACCCGCTGCGCGAGGCGTTCGGCTACCCGGCCCCGCCGGCCGCGCTCCGGCGCGCCGTCCGCACCGGCATGTGGCTGCGCGGGCGCGCCGTCCGGCTCCTCCCGCCCCGGCGCCGGCCCTACCTGGCCCGTGACAACCGCCAGGTGCGCGGGTATCCCGGCTACCCGTACGGCTACCGGATCGGCGACCTCGGCACGTTCGAGGAGGGGTCCGGCCCGGCCGGCGGCTGCCCGTTCCCGCACGCGAAGTCCCCCGAGACCCGGGCCGCACAGGCGCGGGCGCCGCAGGCGCCGCAGACCCCGCAGGCCGACGGCTGAGCCGGATCCGCGGCAGCGGTACGGTGGCCGACGGGGGCGCAGGGAGGACCCGGCGCGCGGAGCGACGGTCCCGGCGCCCCCGTGTCCCGGCGGCCCCGCAAGGCGGGACGACGGGGGCGGGACGGGCGACGGAGCATGGAACGACAGGATCACGAGGGTGGGGCGATGGCGGGACGACGACGGATCTGGGCCGAGGTCTCGGTGTGCTTCGCACCACTGCTGGCAGTGCTGCTGTACGTGTGGATGCTCCTGATGACCCTGGAGTTCGACGAGATGTGCGCCCACGGGTTCTTCGCCGAGAAGACCGGACGGTTCCTGAGGGAGGAGACCGGCGCGTTCCCCCCGCGCACGGTGTGCGAGCACGAACGCGGGACGGTGGCATCGGGGCCGCTCTGGCAGATCGTGGCGTTCTACGCGCTGCTGCTGCTGACGGTGGTCGCCGCGGTGGTCCTGTACCGGAACCGCTCGTCCAGGAAACTGCGTCGGGACGCCGAGCCCCGCTGGGCGGCGGACGCGGAGGCCCTCGACCGGCCGTGACGGCCGCCGGGTCCGGAGGTCCGGGGGCCTGTCAGGCTTCGGTGAGGTGCCTCAGCAGGGGCCCCGGATCCTCGCTCCCGCAGGCGGTGCGGACGGCCGCGTCATGGGCGGCGGCGAGGGCGTCGAGGCGGGTCAGGCGGGTGTGGCCGCGGCGGGAGAGGTGGGCGGTGATGCGGCGGCGGTCGTGCTCGTCCTGCCTGCGGTAGACCCAGCCGGCCTCGGCGAGGGCGTCGACGATGCGGCTGAGGCTGGCCTGCGGGATCAGCAGGGTCTGGGCGAGCTCGCCCATGGAGCGACCGGCGTCGTCGGTGAGGGCGCGCATGACCCGCCACTGGTCGAGCGTGCAGCCCTCGGCCTCCAGCTGGGCGGTGAGGCCCCGGGCCAGCCGGCGCTGGGCGACGGTGAGGAGCTCGATCAGGAGGGGCCGGTCGACGGCGGGCGCGGCGGCGGGGGCGGCGGACGCGGCTCCGGGAGTGGCGGCGGGGGCGGTCGCGCTGGGTGTCATGGCCGTGTCTCTTTCCCCGCCGTAGTGCCTGCTGCTTGCCGGATCGGCTGCCATGACGATACTCGCAAGCGATGAGCGCCGACGTGAAGCTCCTGGAACCGCTCGACGCGCTGCACCTCCCCCGCGAGGCGCCGGCGCTTCGGGTGGGCCTGGTCGTGCCGCAGTCCGGCCCGCTGGGGCTGACCGGACCGTCGGCGCTGGACGGGGCGCTGCTCGCCGCGCACGAGGTGAACGCCGGCGGCGGGGTGCGCGGCCTGCCGCTGGAGCTGGTGCTGGTGGACGGCGGGGGCGCACCGGCCGCGGTGGCCGGGGAGGTGGCCCGACTGCTGGACGCCGGGGCGGTCGACGCGGTGGCGGGCTGCCACTCCAGCGACGTGCACCGGGCCGTCGAGGCGGTGACGGCGGGACGCGCCGCGTACGTGTTCACCCCGCCGCACGAGGGCGGGCCGCGACTGCCCGGGGTGCTCTGCACCGGGGCGGACCCGGTCCGGCAGCTGGACGGCGTGGTCGAGCGGCTCACGGCCCGCCACCGGCTGCACCGCTGGGCGCTGGTCGGCAACGACTACATCTGGCCGCGCGCGGTCCACCGGGCCGCCGAGGCCGCGGTCGCCCGGGCCGGGGCGGACGTGGTGCTGGAACGGCACCTGCCGTTCGGCACGACGGAGCGCGCGCTGGAGCCGCTGCTGGACGCGCTCCGGGCGTCGCGCGCGGACGCCCTGCTGCTGAGTCTGATCGGCGCCGACCTGGTGCGGTTCAACCGGGCGCTGCGGCGCAGCGGTCTGGACCGGCGGCTGGTGCGGCTCTCCGGCGCGCTGGAGGAGAACAGCCTGCTCGCCTACGGCGGCGACGACACGGGCACGCTGTACGCGGCGATGCCGTCGTTCGTCTCGCTCGCCGAGGACCGGCGGTTGCGGCTGGCCGAGCGGCACCGCGCGGTGTTCGGGCCGTACGCGCCGGTGCTGGACGCGTACGCGGTGGGCCTGTACGACGGGCTGCACCTGGCGGCGGCGCTCGCGTCGCGCGGCGAGCTGGTGCCGTCGGGCGGGCTGGCGCGGGCGGCGGCGCGGTTGCTGCACGGGGAGGGCGCGGCGGTCCGGCGGGCCTGGGCCCGGGCGCCGCTGGGCCCGCCCCGGGAGGGCGTGCACCTGGCGCGGGCGGAGGGCGCGGGGTTCACCGTCCTCTGGTGAGGCGTCGGCGGGGAGCGGCTCGGCGGGGAGCGGCTCGGCGGGGAGCGGCTCGCGCCGGCATCGCGGCAGGCCACGGCACGAAAACCCTTCCATTTGGAAATAACTGCCTCTACTGTCTCCCCCACCACCCCGGGTCGTCACGGAGGAGAGCCCCCATGTCCGAAGCACCCGCGCCCCAGACCATCGAGAGCCACGGCTACCGACAGGAGCTGCGCCGCTCCCTGCGCTTCACGGACCTGCTGGTCTACGGACTGGTGTTCATGGTGCCGATCGCGCCGTTCGGCATCTTCGGCAGCGTCTTCCAGGGCTCCGGCGGCATGGTCGCCCTGGCGTACGTGCTCGGGATGGTGGCGATGATGTTCACCGCCCTGTCGTACGCGCAGATGTCGCGGGCCTTCCCGATGGCCGGTTCGGTGTACACCTATGCGGGGCGCGGCATCGCGCCGCCCGTCGGGTTCCTGTCCGGCTGGATGATCCTGCTGGACTACGTGCTGGTGCCCGGCCTGCTCTACCTGATCGCCGGGGTGGCGATGAACTCGCTGGTGCCCGCAGTACCGGTCTGGCTCTGGCTGGTCGGCTTCGTGCTGCTCAACACCGCCGTCAACTACCTGGGCGTCGAGATGACGTCGAAGGTCAACAAGGCGATGCTGGTCGGCGAGTTGATCGTACTGCTGGTGTTCATCGGGTTCGGCCTGGCGGCGCTGGCGGCCGGCAGGGGCCGGGGCTTCGACCTCACCCCGGTCTACAACTCGCAGACCTTCTCGTGGAGTCTGGCGTTCGGCGCGGTGTCGGTGGCGGTGCTGAGCTTCCTCGGCTTCGACGGGATCTCCACCCTCTCCGAGGAGAACCGCGACTCCACCAAGGCGATCGGCCGCTCGATGATCGCCGCCCTGCTGCTGGCCGGCTCGCTGTTCATCGCGCAGACCTGGATCGCCTCCCTCCTCGTCCCGGACCCGGACGCGCTGATCGCGCAGGGCGATCCGGACGGCACCGCGTTCTACGACGCGGCCCGGGTCGCCGCCGGCGGCTGGCTCGCCACGGTGACGGCCGCCGCCACCGCCGTGGCCTGGGGGTTCGCCAACTCGCTGGTCGCCCAGGCCGCGACCTCGCGGCTGCTGTACGCGATGGCGCGGGACCGGCAGCTGCCCGCCTTCCTCGCCAAGGTCCACCCGCGCCACCGCGTCCCGGTGAACGCCACCCTGCTGACCGCCGGAATCTCACTGGTCCTCGGGCTCTACACCGCCTCGCGCGAGGACGGCATCACGCTGCTCTCCACCCTGGTCAACTTCGGCGCGCTGACCACGTTCCTCGTCCTGCACGTGTCGGTGGTGGTGCACTACGTCGTGCGGCGGCGCAGCCGGGACTGGTGGCGCCACCTGGTCGCGCCGGTCCTCGGGTTCGCGATCCTCGCCTACGTGGTCGTCAACGCCGACATCGCCGCCCAGCGGCTCGGCTTCGTCTGGCTGGCGGTCGGCGGACTGGTGCTGACCGGACTGATCCTCACCGGACGCCGCCCGCGCCTGGCCGTGGCCGACGCGGCGGCCTCCCCCGACGGCGCCCCGGCCGACGGCGCCCCGGCCGACAGCTCCCCGCTCACCAAGGAGAACCCGTGAACCTGCCCGACCTCGTCCAGCTCTCCCCCGCCCCCGACGAGTACGCCTACACCTTCGGCGGACGCGCCCCGCTGGTGACCGTCCGGCCGGGCACGGTCGTCGAGTTGAGCACCGAGGACTGTTTCGGCGGACGGGTCCGCGGCATCGGCGACCTGCCGAGCGCGGTCTGCGAGTTCCCCTACCTCAACCCGGTGACCGGCCCGATCGCGGTGGCCGGCGCCGAGCCGGGCGACACCCTCGCCGTGCACTTCGTCGAGATCACCCCGGCCAGGGACTGGGGGATCTCCAGCACCTTCCCGCACTTCGGGGCCCTCACCGCCACCCACACCACCGCGATGCTGCACGCGCCGCTGGAGGAACGGGTCTGGGTGTACGAGCTCGACACGGCGGCCGGGATCTGCCGGTTCCGGGCCCGCAGCAGCGACTTCACCGCCGAACTGCCGCTCGACCCGATGCACGGCACGGTCGGCGTCGCCCCGGCCGGCGGCGAGACCCTGATGTCGATCACCCCGGGCGCGCACGGCGGCAACCTCGACACCCCGGAGATGCGGGCCGGCACCACCGCCTACTTCGGCGTCAACGTGCCCGGCGGGCTGCTGGCCGTCGGCGACGGCCACGCCCGCCAGGGCGAGGGCGAGGTGTGCGGGACGGCCGTGGAGACGGCGATGCGCACCACGGTGGTGGTCGACCTGATCAAGGGCGGCGGACCGGCCTGGCCCCGGCTGGAGAACGACCGGTACCTGATCTCCACCGGCTCGGCCCGCCCGCTGGAGGATGCCTTCCGGATCAGCCAGCACGACCTGGTCGGCTGGACCCGGGAGCTGCTCGGCCTGGACCTGCTGGACGCCTACCAGCTGGTCAGCCAGGCCGGGTTGGCGCCGGCGGCCAACGTCTGCGACACCAACTACACGATGGCCGCCAAGCTGCCCAAGTCCCTGCTCGGCCGCGCCCGGGCGTACGACGGCCTGCACGACCGGCTCCGGGAGACGGCCGCCGCCTACCTGCGGCACCGCTGACCGCGCGGACCCCCCGCCCGGCCGGCGACCGGTAAGACCGGTCCGACCGGCGGGGGGGGTTCCGCGCACTCAGGAGCTCTGTACCAGGGTGTTCTGATTGGCCGTCAGGAGCCAGCGGTCCCCCTCCTTGGCCATCACGTACAGCGGGCTGCCCTCCTCGCCGATCTGCTCCCCGGCCGCGTCCAGGTAGCGCTGGCGGACCTTGACGGCGGCGACGTCGGGGCGGATGAAGAGGACGTGCACCACCTCGTAGGCGGGGGTGGTGCCGGTGCCGGCGAAGGCGCCCGGCAGCACCTTGCGGGTGAACTCGGCGATCGTCTCCCGACCCACGAGGAGCTTTCCGTGGCCGGTGGTCCAGATCGCGTCGGCCCGGAAGAGGCTGATGAACTCCTCCGGGAGCTCGTTGCGTTGCGCGTGCTCGACGGCGGCGACGACCCGCCGGACGGCTTCCGTCTCGGCCTCGACGTCCACCCCGGCCCCGACCGCACCGCCGTTCTCGTTCGTGCTCGTGCTCGTGCTCTCGTTCTTGATCTCGTTCGCGTTCATGGTGACCATGATCGAACCTCAACCCCGCTTCAGGTCAAGGGTCGGAGCCGACGGAGCGGACGGCAGCACGGGCGGGACCGGAGGGAAGTCCGGGGAGGACGCGTCGGGGAGGGCTCGGCGGGTCCGGACCGGCGACAGGAAGACCGGCAGGAACGACAGCGAGAGCAGGGCGCCTCCCAGCCACAACGTGGCGTGCAGTCCGACCAGTTCACCGAACACGCCGGCCAGCGCCGACCCCACCGCCATCGCCCCCGTCAGCAGGAAGCGAAAGGTCGCGTTCATCCGGCCGAGCAGCGGGTCCGGGGTCATCCGCTGGCGCAGACTGACGCCCAGCACGTTGTCCATCCCGGTCTTGAAGAGCATCAACAGCCAGCCGAGGCCCGCCACGTACAGCCGCACACCCTCCCCCACCAGCGGGATCAGCAGCGCGGCGGGCGCGACCACGAGCCCGGCCAGCCCGAGCGTCCGGCCGTAGCCGACCCGGGCGGCGATCGGGCGGGCGCACCGGGAACCCAGCAGGATGCCGACCCCGCCGACCGCCCAGAACAGCCCCAGGGCACCGGCGGGCAGGTGCAGTTCCCGGACGAACACCACGGGCAGCAGGGTGTTGACGACCTGGTAGCCGAGATTGACGACGGCGGCGGAGAGCGCGAGCCCCCGCAGCTCGGCGTTGCCGAAGACGTGCCGGAGACCCTCGGCGATCTGCGCGCCCAGGCCCGGTGCGGTCCGCTCCCCCGACGCCGGTCCGGGCGCGGGCGCAGGCCCGGTGGCGGGCACCGGGCCGGGCGGGGAGCCGGCCGCAGGCGTGGCCGCAGGGGTGCGGCCGAGGGCGATCAGGCGCAGCGCGGAGCCGAGATGACTGACCGCCGTCGCGGCGATGGCGGCCGGTGCGGTGAGCAGTTGGACGAGCGCGCCGCCGGCGCTGCGCCCGGCGATGTTGCCGACCGCCATCAGGCCGACCACGGCTGCGTTCGCCTGCACCAGGTGGCCGCGTCCGACGAGCTGGGGCAGCACGCTCTGTGAGGCCACGTCGAAGAAGACCGTCGCGCAGCCGGCCAGCAGGGCGACGCCGTAAAGCTGCCAGAGGGTGAGGGAGCCGAACGCCCAGGCGAGCGGGATGGACGCGTAGAGCGCGGCCTTCACCAGGTCGGCGACGATCAGCACGCGCCGGTGGCGCATCCGGTCCACCCAGGCGCCGGCCGGCAGGCCGATGAGCAGGAAGGCGAGGGTGCTGAGGGTCGCGAGCGCGCCGACCTGGCCGGGGCTCGCGTCGAGGGCGGTGACGGCGATCAGCGGGAGGGCGACGTAGCCGATGTTGGTGCCGAGCTGGGCGAGGGCGGTGGCGGTGAAGAGGGTGCGGAAGTCGGGTATTCGCCAGGGTGATTCGGGGGTCATCGTCCGTTCGTCCGTTCGGTGGGCGGTGGGGGCGGTGGGCGGCGGGGCGGTACCCGCCGAGCCGGTCAGGCCGACGCGGCCAGCTCGCGCACCGTGCCGGCCAGGGCGGCCCAGGAGTCGCGGGCGTCCTCGCTGTCGGTGTGCGGCGAGCGGAACCAGTGCAGGTACGCGTCGACGTCCTCCAGCGCCCAGCGCAGCCGGTACAGGGCCAGCGCCGCCGGACGCGGGGTGTGGCCGGTGGCCTCGGCGTAACGGGCCAGGTCGTCGGCGTCCGCACCGACCAACCACAGGTCGCGCTCGGGAACGGCCAGCCCGACGGTGTCCCAGTCGACCAGCAGCACGCGGCCGGGCGGGCGCAGCAGGTTGCCAGGGTGCGGCTCGCCGTGGGTGACGACGAGCGCGCCGTCGAGCCCGCCGACCAGGCGGTCGAACCGGTCCAGCGCCCGCCGGAGGCCGGGCGTGTGGTCGGCGACCAGCTCACGGGCGCGCTCGCCGTACGGGCCGGCGGTCCACGGCCGGGTCCGGTCCGCGAGGGCCGCGTCGAGGCGGGTGCGGGCGGAGAGCCCGGGGTGGCGGTGCGGCACCGGGGCGGGCGGCTCGGCGCGGTGGAGGCGGGCGAGCGCGTCCACCAGGCGGGCCCGGTCGGCCGGGGCGAGCTCTTCGCCGAAGTGGCCGGTGGCGCCGTCGACGTGCGGGAAGACGCTGAGCGCGTACCGGTCTCCGAGCCGGAGCGCGCTCTCGCCGCCGGCCGTCGCCTCGGGGGCGACCACGACATCGAGCCGGCGGAGCGCCCGGGCGGTGGCCATGGCCTGGCGCAGTCCGCTGTACGCCGACTCCGGCTCGGGTCCGCAGTGGCTCTTGTGGGCGAGGTCGGCGAGGGTGACGAACCACCGCCGGCCGTCGGCGCCGACCGTCGTCCAGTGGTGGTCGCCGTGGCCGACCGGCGCGTGGGAGAGGTCGGCGGCGTCGATCCCGAACGCCCGGAGGCCGCTCCGGAGCCGGTGGTCGTCGATGTCGTCCGGTCGGGTCTTCACTGGCGCGAGGGTACGGAGCGGAGGCGGCGAGGGCTCGTGAGTTTCCGCGCGGGGGGCGGTTTCCGGCCAGGCCGGCCGGCGGAACCGGCCTGGCCGGGCCGCGTCCGGACCTCATCCCGGCCACATCCGAGCCGCGTCCCGGCCGCGATCGGGCCGTGTCAGGGCCGTGTCCGGGCCGCGTCCGGTCAGCTCTCGGCCGGGAGCACCGACGAGTGGTGGTTGACGATCAGCCATCTGCCGCCGCGCTTCTCGTACTCGTACGAGTAACGGGCGTCGACCTGCTCGGCCGCCCCGGTCCCCGGGTCGGTGAGGTGGAAGCGGTAGAGGCCGGCGTCGATCGCCGAGTCGGCGTCCAGGACGGTGACCACCGAGCGGAGCCGCTCGCCGTACGGCTTCTTCTGCAGGAAGTGCTCGAAGTAGTCGGCGATCTCCTCCCGGTTGGTGCGGATCCGCGGCGAGGCGGTCGGCAGCAGCACCGCGTCGGCCGCGTAGCGGGCGGCGACCTTCTCCGGGTCGCCGGACTGCAGGGTCGCGTTCCACTGGTCGAAGAGGGCCGCGACCTCGCGTTGGGCGGCCTTGTTGCGGCGGTCCTGCTCGTCGTCGCCCCGGGCGACGCCGACACCGGCGGTGAACGCGCCCAGCGCGGCGGCCACGAGGGCGACGGCGCCTGCGGCGACGGCGGTGCGGGTGCGGATCGTACGGTTCATCGGTGCTCCTGCTGGGGAGAGGCTGCGGTCCCTGGTGTGGGATCACTCTCGCGAGGGACGGGTGCGCGCCCGGACGGCGCAAGGCAAAGACGCGACCAAGGCTCGGCCAAGAAACCTTGGCCGAGCAGGACCGGGCACCCGGTGGGCGGGAACGGCCTCGAACCGGACGGAAAGCGGCAGGGTGGGATCCGTCACGGGCGGGTCCGCCGGGCGAGCCGGAGGCCGCGCCGGGGCCTGCGGTTGCCGCAACGGAAGCCCCTACCGTCCTGACCGGGGCCGGACCGACCGGCCCGGTGGGACACGTGAGGGAGAACGCATGGCCGCCTGGCCCATCGCCGACGTCGCCCGGATGTCCGGCGCGACCGGGGCGACCGCCCCGCCCACCCCAAGCCCCCGGCGCCGGGCACCCCGACGCTCGTACCGGAGGAGGACCCCTTGGCCGGCATCACCATCGGCGACATCGTGGCCGCCGTCCGGCGCCAGCTCGACGCGACCTGCGACCTCGACACCCACTCCGTCCTGTACTGGCTGCTCCAGGCCCTGAAGCCCGACCCGGCCGACCCGCGCGACCACCCGCTGAAGTGGGTCGTCGGGCCGCTCGGGCAGGCCCTGCGATCCCTGCCGCAGACCACCCAGGACGAGGTGCGCGCCGCAGTCGAGCAGGCGCTCGCCGACGGCCTGCAGCTCAACGTCACCACGAAGGGGAACTGACGATGCGCGACTCCACACGCCGTACGATCCGTACCACCGTCCAGACCTGCCTCGGCATCGCGGCTGCGCTGTCGCTCATCGTCCAGACATCCGGCATCCCCGAGGCAACGCCCGGTGTCGGCGTCGGCCTGGCCGTAGCCGCCGGCGTCACCAAGCAGGTGGTGGCGGCGGTCGTCGGCATCGCCTCGGGAATCCTGACAGCTCTGGCCACTGCGCTGGCGATCATCCGCCCGTGAAGCACCGCGCCCTCCCTCGGCTACGGCCGGGCGGGCGGGCGGGGGCGCTTCGTCCTGTGTGGTCACTGCTGGGCCAGGTCAGCGCACGGCCGGGATCGCTCCAGACCGCCAGTCCGAGAGCCGCTTGCGGATGCTCACCACCATCGGCAGGGCGTCCGTCTCGGCCGGGGTGAACCACGCCACCTCGTGGGACTCGTCCGAGACTGCCAGCTCGCCGCCGACCGGGCGGCCGAGGAGGCAGATGCTGAACTCCTGGCGGACCTCGCCGTCGTCGTAGGCGAAGACGTGCCCGGGGTTGGTGTAGGTGCCGACGATGCCGGTGATCTCGACATCGAGGCCGGTCTCCTCGCGGGTCTCGCGGATGCCGCACCCTGCGAGGGATTCGCCGAGGTCCATCTTGCCGCCCGGGAGGGCCCACATGCCGTTGTCGGTGCGGCGCTGGAGGAGGACGCGGCCGTCGTCATCGACCACTACGACGCTCGCGGCCGGCACCAGGCTGTTGGCCTTGGGGGCGTTCGGGTCGTCCTCGTAATCACGCCTGGGCATGAGCAGCCTCCGTCATCGTCGGGATCGTCCACACGTCGCGGCCCTTGGCCCACAACCCCTCCGTGTGCCCGGCGAAGCGGTCGAATACTCCGTCGTCCTGGGCGCGCCGGAGGTGCATCATCGGGGCGTCGTGGCCGGTCCTACCGGGAAGCAGCGGGGTGACGATCATGTCGGTGTCGAAGCGAAAGACGGACAGGCTGACGTGCCCGGTCTCGTACCGCGCCGCGATGCTGGTGTCCCTCAGCTTGGCCAGCTCGGAGAGGGTGACCTCGATCCGGGTGGAGAGAGTGAGGGGGACGTCCTCCTCCAGCTCGCGTTGCCGGGTGATCGGGTGGCCGGGTTCGCCGAGGATGAAGCGGACGCGGACGCCCTGCTCCGTCTTCTGGCGGAGCAGGGCCCCGAAGTTGGCGTGTTCCAGCCACAGGAAGTAGTTGGTGTACCCGGCGAACGTCAGCTCGCGGGTAGCACCCCTTATCAGCTGACGCCACAGCGTGGCCGGCGCCGCCGACGGTACGGGTACATCTGGACGAGCTCGCGGTCCGGGCCCGACTTCACGAGCTGCTGAACGGACGGCCAGAGCACGATCTCCTCCTCGCCGAGGACCCGGCTGGCCGCCGCGCGGTGCCGGGCATGGGGCTCGCGCGTCGGATTGGAGATCCAACGACCGACCGTCTTGGGGTCGACTCCGCACACCCGAGCGAGCTGAGACTCGGTCATTCCAGCACGGGTCAGTGCGTCGCGAAGGGGACTACTCATGGACTCGCCTCTCACGGTGGGGACGAATCAAGGTGTACCAGCGAAACGTCCCGAACGTCCCGCAACCGCGGTATGACGTCCCATCAGGTGAGCCGACCATTCCGGTGTGACGACGACGTACCCGCCGCCCCCCGCTCCGTTCACCGAGGCCCAACGCCAGCGTCGCGCGTGTATCTGCTGCGGTGGCGACCAGGGCGACCTGATACCGGACGGGCACCGCTACATACAGACCGGACCCGCCACGGCCCCGCTCGGCTGGGCGGTCGTCGCACACCCCACCTGTCGCTCCACCCCTCAGGAGGAGCCGTGACCGAGCGCACCATCTCGTCGCCCGAGCAGCCGGAGGCGGAGCGGGGGACGTGCGGCGTCTGCCGCCGCTGCCTGCAGTACGGCCACGGTCAGCAGGACGGCGCGCGCGACCTGGTCGACTACTGGATCGTCGACCACGCCGGGTGCACCGTGCAGATCACCGCCGAGGGACCCAGACAGTGAGCCTCACGGGCGGTACCCCACCCTCGACCGAGTCGCGGGAGGAGCTGGGGATCTGCCCGGTGTGCCGGGCTTGGGTCCGGGGTCCGTGGCTGGCGGACCTCACCGCCTTCACCACGCTCGTCCTGCACTGCCCGCCGCCGACCGCCGACCGCCCGGACACGTGACGGCCTCGCCACCCTCCTGATCATCTCCACCATCCACCGCTGACCCATCGAGGATCCGTGCCGTTCTTCCGACGTACCACCCCGCCCCCGGCCGCCCCCGAGCGCGCCACCGAGGCCGCCGCACAGGCCGAGATCGCCCGCTACTCGACCGAGGACGGCGACGAGGAGGGATCGCGACGCCGCCAGAACAAGGCGGTCCGGGCGGCACGGGGCAATCGGCTCCGCCCGCGCGACGAGTCGAACGCCGACTCCGACTGATCAGCCGCGCCCGGGCGGGGCGTCAGGATGGATGCCCCGCCCGGCCGACCGACCGACCGACCGGCAGCAGAGAGCGAGCCCCGTGAGCGGCACCATTCCCCCCGACCGGCAGGGCCGGTGGGGCGTACGACGCGGCGGCCGGGGCCCGGCCGCACCCTCCGCCACCCGAGCGGCAGGGTGGGATCCGTCACGGGCGGGCCCGCCGGGCGAGCCGGAGGCCGCGCCGGGGCTTGCGGTTGCCGCAACGGAAGCCCCTACCGTCCTGACCAGGGCCGGACCGACCGGCCCGGTGGGACACGTGAGGGAGAACGCATGGCCGCCTGGCCCACGAGCACCACGCTGACCGCCCACACCCGGCTGACTGTTCCGGTCGCCGCCGACGACGTGTCCGGGGTCAGCCCTTCAGTGCGGCCTCGATCTCCTCGCGAGCCGGTGCGGGCCTAGGTAGTAGGAGAGCGCGGCGTGCGAGGGGCCGTCGGAGACCTCCCGGCTCGTCAGCAGGTCGACCACCTCGGCCTCGGTCAGCCACTCCACCCGGGCTGCCTCGGAGATGTCGGTCGGCTCGCCGATCCGCGTGCAGCCGGTGACGTGGTAGGAGCGGAAGTGGGCATCCGAGATGCCTGCCATGGCGTCGTACTCGGTCATCAGCTCGATCCGGCCGGGACGCCACCCGGTCTCTTCCTCGACCTCGCGGGCGATGGCTGCGGCCGGCTCCTCACCGGGGTCGGCCCAGCCTGCCGGCACTTCCCAGCCCCAACGGCCGGTGATGAAGCGGTGCCGGTGGATCAACAGGAACCGGCCGTCCTCGTCGGTGACGACTGCGGTGGTGGAGGCCCGGGGCATCCGGACGACGTGGTGGTCGATCCGGCCGACGCCGGGCACCTCGACATCGGCGAGCCACAGCTCTACCCACGGCGAGCCGTAGACCTGCCGCTGCCCGTAGACCTGCCACTCCGAGTCCGACACCGGGCCCCCTCTTACGCGCGTGCGAGCTGGCGGTTCGACTCTCTCACGCGCGCAGTCAGCTCCTGCACGGGCCTCTCTGCAGCCCACGGGGTCAGGGCCTGCTGGAGCGCACGGGCCCGGAGAAGGAGGGGCTGGACGACGGTGGCCCCCGCGACATCGAGGGCTGCGTGCGCGGTCTCACACGCTGCTTGAAGATCGCCCTGAGCGAGCCGTACCCCGGCAAGGTCGAGCGTGAGGACGGCGCGCCCTTTGGTGTCGGCGGCGTCCCGCCGACCGAGTGCGGCTTCGAGCAGGCGGCTGGCCGCCTCATGCTCGCCGAGATGGGAGTGTGTCTCGCCGGCGAGGCCGTCGAGGCGCGGGGCGGTGAAGAAGTCGAGGCCACCGGGGGGCTCGCTGTCGGCGAGGTCTAGGTGGTGGGCAGCCTGGTCGAGCACGGCCAGCGCCTCGGAGCGGTCCCCGTGAGCGGCGAGGACCCTGGCCAGGTTGGCGGTGACCCACGCCCGACGTCGCGGGGCAGCAGTCTCGGCGTGGGCGGCGGCCTGCTGGAGGAGGGCGGCGGCGGTGCCGCGCCGTCCTGCGGTGTACTCGACGATGCTCTGCATGGTCAGGAGCCAGGCGGTCAGGTCGCCTGCCTCCCCCTCGCTGGCAGCGGCGGTGGCGAGGTGGAAGTGCGCGTCGCTGCGGCCACGGTCTCCGAGGTCGTGGTGGGCGAGGCCGAGGAGGCCGGAGACTGCCGCCAGTATCCGCACACCCCGGCGCCGCGCGGCGAGGGCCTGCGGACGGGCGAGCATGTCGTGCACGCCGACGAGTTGGCGTTGAAGTACGGGCACCGACTCGGCGGGCGGGGTGGCCGGGTAGCGGTAGGCGACATCGGCGACCGCGGCCTCCAGATGGCCGAGTGCGGCGTCGGAGGCAGTGGAGCGGGACAGCATGTCGAGGACTTCCCAGGTCTCGGGTACGGCGGAGGGACGGTAGGAGGTCGGCTCGGGAGCCGGCTCCCACGGGCGGTCGGCGAGGCCGAGCATGCGGCCGGGGATGCGCAGACCGTCGGCGATGCGCTCGATCACGTCCATACTGGACACGGCCCGACCGCCGGTCATGATCTCGGTGACACGGCTGGTCGTGAGCCCGGTGCGGCGGGCGATCTGCGCGGAGCCGATGCCTGCCCTCTTCGCGTGCTGGAAGAGGATGCTGATCTCGCGGTTGGCGCACGCGCTGGCGAACGCGGGGTCGCCGAGCAGGCGTCCGGGCAGTGGTTCCGGTGCGGGCACGGGGGCCTCCCGGGGTCGATGGTGGCAGCAGCGTAGCTCTGCTCGACGTCCTGACACGGCTCCATCGTGGGTACCCACCGTGGCCCTGGTGTCGGTCTGCGGGGATGTCGATGCTGGGCGCGTGACGACAGCGATGAGCAACCTCACCATCGACACCGACGCCACCCCTACCGGGTTCTTCGCCCCATCAGGCCCTGCCTGGGAGAAGGCGCTCCAGGGTGTCGAGGAGATGCTGGCCCGGAGCCGCCGGCTCTGGGAGACTCGACAGAAGCTGGAGCAGCGGCGTTTCCACGCAGTCGGCGGGGCCCGGTGAGCATCGCGGGCGGGACCGGAGTTCCCCTGCCAGAGACCACGGGGACGTGCATTCACTTCCGGGCCTGCACGCGCGGGCCCCTGCACCGCACGGTCGACGCGCGGCGTGAACTGATCTCCGGTCACCCCGGATGCCCCGGGCGGGCCCCGGCCCGGTGATCGACGACGGCCAGGGCGAGTACCGCGATACCTCGGACCGCTACCGGTGGGGGCTGCCGGACCCCGCGCGGGCGAGAGCGGCCTACGCCGTTTCGGGCGCCGGGCTGTTGGTCCTCGCCACGCTCCTGATCATCTCCACCATCCACCGCTGACCCATCGAGGATCCGTGCCGTTCTTCCGACGTACCACCCCGCCCCCGGCCGCCCCCGAGCGCGCCACCGAGGCCGCCGCACAGGCCGAGATCGCCCGCTACTCGACCGAGGACGGCGACGAGGAGGGATCGCGACGCCGCCAGAACAAGGCGGTCCGGGCGGCACGGGGCAATCGGCTCCGCCCGCGCGACGAGTCGAACGCCGACTCCGACTGATCAGCCGCGCCCGGGCGGGGCGTCAGGATGGATGCCCCGCCCGGCCGACCGACCGACCGGCAGCAGAGAGCGAGCCCCGTGAGCGGCACCATTCCCCCCGACCGGCAGGGCCGGTGGGGCGTACGACGCGGCGGCCGGGGCCCGGCCGCACCCTCCGCCACCCGAGCGGCAGGGTGGGATCCGTCACGGGCGGGCCCGCCGGGCGAGCCGGAGGCCGCGCCGGGGCTTGCGGTTGCCGCAACGGAAGCCCCTACCGTCCTGACCAGGGCCGGACCGACCGGCCCGGTGGGACACGTGAGGGAGAACGCATGGCCGCCTGGCCCATCGCCGACGTCGCCCGGATGTCCGGCGTGACCGCCCGGACGCTGCGGCACTACGACGAGATCGAGCTGCTGCCGCCCGCGCGGATCGGCCCCAACGGCCACCGCTACTACGAGGAGCGGGACCTGTTGCGGCTCCAGCAGATCCTCGTGCTGCGGGCGCTGGGGCTGGGGCTCTCCGAGATCGGCCGGATCCTGGCCACCCAGGTGGACGAGCTGGAGGCCCTGCGCGGCCACCACCGGCGACTGCTCGCCGAGCGGGACCGGCTCGACGCGCTGGCCGGGACCGTCTCCCGCACGATCACCGAACTGGAGCGATCCAGGAAGGACGGCACGCCGATGACCGAGATCAACCGGCCGGAGAACCTCTTCGAGGGAGTCCGGCCCACCGACTACGAGGAGGGTCTGCGCGAGTTCCCGGAGCTCGCCGAGGCCGCCGGGCGCGTCACCGCCGCGATGAGTCCGCAGGAGGTCGAGGCCGGCCAGCGGCTGCGCACCGCGCAGATGGTCCGGCTGGCCGAGCTGATGGTCGCCGGCCGGCCCGTCGACGACGGGCCGGTGCGGGCGGAGATCGAGGCGCAGCACCGGGCGCTGACCGGGATCCGGCCGGTGCCGGTGGAGGAGTTCCGCGCGATGGGCCGGGCCTGCGTGGAGAACGAGCCGTGGCGGGCGGCGTACGAGGCGATCGCGCCGGGCCTGGCCGCGTACCAGCGGGACGCGATCGAGGCGTACGCGGCGACGCTGCCGGCCTGACCGGCGGGGCGGGCGCGGGACGGGCGGACGGGGCCCCTCCGCGCC
>NZ_JBHXKE010000137.1:0-25450 GCF_042722765.1 Kitasatospora sp. NPDC058406 | reverse complement strand
CGGGGCGGGTGTCGCCCGCTCGCCTCGGGCCTGCTCGGGGCGGGTGTCGCCCGCTCGCCTCGGGCCTGCTCGGGGCGGGTGTCGCCCGCTCGCCTCCGGGTTGCTTCGGTTCGGTGCGCGCGGCCGGGTCCGACCGGCTTCAGCTCAGTTGCGGCAGCACCTCGGAGCCCAGCCGGGCGATGTTGTGCAGGGTGGCCTCGTGGTCGCCGCTTCCCTCGGCGAGCAGCGCGAAGCGGCGGATGCCGGTCCTTTCGGCGGTGGCCAGCAGCCGGTCCGCGCACTGCCTCGGCGTGCCCACCGCGTGCAGGTCGCAGAGGAGTTCGGTGTACTCGCGGGGGTCGCGCATCTTGCGTTCCCGGCCGTCCACCGTGCGGTGGGCGCCGAGCCCGTACTCGAACCACCCGGGCATCGCGCGCAGCAGGGTGGCCCGGGCCGCCGAGGTCCGGTCGTCCACCTGGGCCACGCCGGCCGCGACGTGCTGGCGGCCGACCCGCCGCAGCTGCTCCTCGCTGCGCCCGGCGGCCAGCCAGGCGGAACGATACAGCTCCAGCATGTGCAGCTTGTCGTCGTCGCCGGAGTGCATGCCGAGCAGCATCGGCAGGCCGCGTTCGGCGGCGTTCCGCACCCCGCCCGGCGAGGTGCAGGCGACCACCACCGGCGGGCCGGCGACCGGTCGGCCGACGGCGGTGAGCTCCTCGCCGGGGCCGTCGGCGTCCTGACGCTGGCGGGGGAACCGGAGCAGCCCGCTGCGTTCGTCGACGCCGAGCCAGGCGCCAAGGTCGGGGCGGCGGGGCGGCTCGGTGGCCCGGGGCACCACGGCCACTTCGGGGAACTCGAACTGCGGTCCGGACGCGCCCACCCGGGAGCCGCGCAGCCAGCGCAGCAGCAGGTCGAGCCGTTCCGGGAACCCCTGCTCGAAGGCCTCCACGCCGCCACCGAACACGTCCAGGTCGATCCAGGGCCCGCCGCGCCCCACGCCGAGCGTGAACCGCCCGCCGGACGTGAGGTGGAGCAGCGCGGCCTGTTCGCCGAGGGCCACCGGGTGGGCGGTGGAGAGCACGCTGACCGCCGTCCCGATGCCGATCCGCCGGGTGCGGCCGAGCAGCAGCGCGGCCAGGGTGGCGGCGTTCGGGCAGACCCCGTACGGGACGAAGTGGTGTTCGGCGAGCCAGACGCTGTCCAGCCCCGCGCGTTCGGCCTCGACGGCGGCGCGGACGGTGCGGTCCAGCGCCTCGCCGTGGGTCTGGCCCGGGAACTGTGCGGAGAGCAGGAAGGCGCCGACGAGCACGGGAGCGGTGTCCGCGGGTGCGGCACCGGCCCGTTGGACGGTCGGCAGGGGAGTGCCGGCGGTGCCCGTCGCGGCGGTGGTGGTCAGCGCCGGGCCGGGTGCCGGCGGGCGGACCCCGACGGGTCGGCGGGTCTCGGCGCGGGCGCTGGTTCTGGTCATACTGAGAGCCTCCTCGGGTGCGCGCAGGGTCTGCGGGCCCCGCCTGTCCCCTCGTGAGTAGCCCATGTCATGTGCCAATGGCACGCCGAACCACCAATTTCCCAGAAGAACGGGTGGATATCACGGGAAACACCGGAGCACGGTCCGATGCCGTGATAGAGACCCGGCGGGCGGCCCCCGGCCGTAGGCTTGAACGGTTCCGCGACCACCGTAGAGAGGTAGCCCGCCGTGTCGCCCCGCCGTAACCGGATCAAGATCGCAGCCGACCGCGAGCCGGCCGAGCAGGCCGCCCCGCCGGGGGGTGCGCTGCGCCGCACCGACAACTACCAGGGCGAGGACTGGGTGGTGCAGACGGTGGCGGGTACGGCGGGCCGGCACTACCGCTGCCCGGGGTGCGACCAGGAGATCCCGCCCGGTGTCGGCCATGTGGTGGCCTGGCCGATGCACGGCGCGGGGGTGGACGACCGCCGGCACTGGCACCGGGCGTGCTGGGGCGCCAGGGAACGCCGGGCCTCGAACCTGCTCCGCGGCCGCGGCGCGCCCCGGTACTGACGGCGACGCCCCTGCCCCCCGGCCGGCCGCGGCTCGGGAGGGGGAAGGGGCGTGGACCGTGCGGGGGCGGCGGTGGAGGCGGCGCGCGCCGTCAGGCGTCCCGCCGCTTCAGCACCAGCGCGCCGCCGGCCAGGGCGGCGACCGTCCAGGCCAGGCAGATGAGGAAGCCGGTCCACGGCCCGTACGGCTGGCCGTTCTGCTCGTACACCAGCATCATCCGGGAGCCCGCGTAGTCGGGGAAGTAGTGGGCCAGCGTCTTGACCTTCGGCACCGCCGACAGGATCGGCGAGAGCAGGAAGAAGAACGGGACCAGCACGCCCAGCGCCAGCGTCTGGTTGTGCAGCATCGCGGTGACGCCGGCCGAGAAGAGGCAGAGCATCGTCAGGTAGAGCGCGGCCCCGAACACCGCGCGCAGGACGTTCGGTTCGCCGAGGTCGGTGGAGTGGTCGCCGAGCAGGGCCTGGCCGACGAAGAAGGTGAGGAACGCCGTCACCAGCGAGACCGCCAGGGCGAGTCCGCCGAGCACCACCGCCTTGCCGGTGAGGAGCGTGCCGCGCTGGGGGACGGCGGCCAGGGTGACCCGGATCATCCCGGTGCTGTACTCGTTGCCGACCGCCAGCACCCCGAAGACGATGATGGCCAGCTCGCCGAGGATGATGCCGGAGAAGGCGGTGCCGGTGGCGTCGAAGGGGCTGTCGTCGCTCCGGAACTCCTCGAAGTTGTTGTGGGTGAGCAGCGACAGCAGGGCGCCGATGCCGAGCGTGATCACGAAGGTCAGGGCGAGCGTCCAGATCGTCGAGCGGACGCTGCGGATCTTGGTCCACTCGGACTGCAGGATCGCGGGGAAGGACGCCATCTCAGTTCTCCTCGGTACGGGGGGCCGCCGGCTGCGCCGCCTTGCCTCCCTGCCAGTCGGCGCCCCAGACGCCGGGTGCGCCGGCCGCGTCGCGGCCCGGGCCGTCCCCGGCGTGGTACTCCACCGAGTCGGCCGTCATCTGCATGAAGGCCTCCTCCAGGGAGGCCTGCTGCGGGCTGAGTTCGTGCAGCACCACGCCCTGTGCGGCGGCCAGCTCGCCGAGTGCGGCGAGGCTGCCGTCGACGACCTCGTACGAGCCGTCCGGGCCCGGTTCGTGCCGCACTCCGGCGCCGGCCAGGACGTCGAGCAGCCGTTCGGGCTGGGGGGTGCGCAGCCGGACGGCGGAGCGGGAGTTGCGGCGGATGAACTCGGCCATCGACAGGTCGGCGAGGAGCCGGCCCCTGCCGATGACCACCAGGTGGTCGGCGGTGACGGCCATCTCGCTCATCAGGTGGGAGGAGACGAAGACGGTCCGGCCCTCGGCGGCGAGGCGCTTCATCAGGTTGCGGATCCAGAGGATGCCCTCCGGGTCGAGTCCGTTGACCGGTTCGTCGAACATGACGATCTCCGGGTCGCCGAGCAGGGCGGAGGCGATGCCGAGCCGCTGGCCCATGCCGAGCGAGAAGCCCCGGGCGCGCTTGCGGGCGACCGGGGTGAGACCGACGAGGGCGAGCGCCTCGTCGACCCGGCGGGTGGGGATGCGGTTGCTCTGGGCGAGCCAGAGCAGGTGGTCCCGGGCCGTGCGCCCCGGGTGGACGGCCTTGGCCTCCAGCAGCGCGCCGATGTACTTGAGCGGTTCGCTGAGCTGCCCGTACCGTCTGCCGTCGATGGTGACGCGGCCGCCGGTGGGCCGGTCCAGGTCGAGGATCATGCGCATGGTGGTGGACTTGCCGGCGCCGTTGGGGCCGAGGAACCCGGTGACCACGCCCTGGGGGACCTTGAAGCTCAGCCGGTCCACGGCGAGGGTCTTGCCGTAACGTTTTGTCAGCTCGTGCAACTCGATCATTCGCGCTCCCTTACTCTCCGTCAGGCTATGACAAAGGGGACAATGCGGCCCGCTGAGTGGGCCCGCCGGGCGCACCGGAATACGGTGTGCCCATGACCCAGCTCCCCTCCGCAGTGTCGGTCCGCGAGAGCGGTACCGGAACTCCCCTCGTGCTGCTGCACGCCTTTCCGCTCAACGCCGCCATGTGGTCCTCCCAACTGGACGAGCTGCCCGGACCGACCGGGGACGAGGCCCGGGTGATCGCCCCCGACCAGCGCGGCTTCGGAGGCACCGTGCTGGGCACCGACGAGCCCTCGCTGGACGCGGTCGCCGACGACGTCGCCCTGCTGCTGGACGCGGCCGGGGTCGACCGGGCGGTGCTCGGGGGCCTCTCGATGGGCGGGTACGTGGCGCTGGCCTTCGCCCGCCGCCACCCCGACCGGCTGGCGGGCCTGCTGCTGGCGAACACCAAGGCCACCGCCGACACGGAGGCCGCCCGGGCCAACCGGGAACGGATCGCCTCCGCGGTGCTGGCCCGCAACAGCGTCCGGCTGCTGCTCGACGAACGGATGGCGGCCGGCCAGCTCGGCCCGGACTCGCAGCACCTGGCCGACCGGGTGCAGACGCTGATCGCCGCCGCGCTGCCGGCCGCCGTCGCGTGGGCGCAGCGGGCCATGGCGGCCCGGCCGGAGACGCTGGACGTCCTGGCCGGGCTGCGAGTGCCGACCACGGTGGTGGCGGGTGCGGAGGACGGCCTCGTGCCGCTCGCCGAGGCGGAGCTGATGGCGCGGGCCCGGCCGGACGCGGAGCTGACGGTGCTCCCCGGGGTGGGTCACCTGAGCGCGATCGAGGCGCCGGAGGCGTTCAACGCGGCCGTGCGCCGGCTGCTGGTCCGGGTGGCCGCCGGATGAAGGACGAGCGGGAGCGCTGGGACTTCTCGGCGCTGGAGGTGACCGGCCGGATGCCGGTGACCAACCGGGGCGAGGGACTGCTCGAACTGACCCTGGAGCCACTGGGAGAGGACTACTGGATGCGTCCGGGGGAGACGTTCATCGTCTCCTCGTACGGGGACTTCGGCTCGGGTCACCCGTTCGAGGTGCAGTACTGGCCCGATTCGGTGTCGGTCTGGTGCACCTCGTGGTTCGGCACCGTCTCGGACGACGACGGCAACCAACTGAGCTGCGGGCACCAGCGGCCGGACGGCGCGTACCCGCGCTGAACGCGCCCCGGGGCGGCCCGGGAAGCCCCCGGCCGTCTCCCGGGCTTCCTGGGGGCCTCCGGGGCCCCTGTGACGCCGGCGGTCACGCCGGTCCCGGAGGCGGCCCCCGGAGGCGGCCCCGGAAACGGGGGAGCCGGTCCCGGACAGCACGACGGGCCCCCACCCCGGAGGGTGGGGGCCCGTCGGTCAGGGCGTCAGCGCGACTGCTGGGCGGGCACGCCCAGGGAGTCGTCGCCCGGCAGCGAGGCGGCGGCCACGGCCGCGCCGGTCAGCGTCGCCAGCATCTCGCGGACGTTGGTCAGCTGGGCGTTGATGCTGTCGCGGCGGTTGGTGAGCGCCGCCAGCTCGCGCTCGGACTCGCTGCGGATCCGGTCGGCCTTGGCGTTCGCGTCGGCCACGATGTCCTCGGACTGGCGCTGGGCCGTCTCGACGGTCTGACGGGCACGGCGCTCGGCGTCGGTCCGCAGCTTCTCGGCCTCCAGGCGGAGCTGCTCGGCCCGGTGCTCGATCTCGGCCAGACGCTTCTCGGCCTTGGCCTGACGGGCGGCGAGGTCGCGCTCGGACTGCTCGCGGCGCTTGGCCAGGTTGGTCTCGAACTCCAGCGCGGCCTGGGCGGCCTTGGTGCGGGTCTCCTCGAAGAGGGCGTCCGCCTCCTCGCGCTTGTTCTGGGCGTCCTTGTTGGCCTCGGCCCGCAGCTGGGCGCTGTCGCTCTTGGCCTTGTCGACGATCCGCAGACCCTCGTCCTCCGCCTTGGCCTTGCGGTCCTTGGCGTAGTTCTCGGCCTCCGTGCGGACCTGCTGGGCAGCCGCCTCGGCCAGCTCGCGGTGCTGCTCGGCGGCGCGGTGCGCCTCGTCGCGCAGGTCCTTGGCCTCCTCCTCGGCGAGCCGCAGGATCTTCTCGACCCGGGCGCCGAGACCCGCGTACGAGGGCTCCGCCTCGGCGACCGCCGCCTGGGCGGTCTGGGTCTCCAGGTGGAGCTCCTCGATGCGCTTCTCGAGTGCGCTGATCCGGGTCAAGGCACTGTCACGGTCGGCCACCAGCTTGGTGATCCGCTCGTCGACCTGGGCGCGCTCGTACCCACGGCGCACCAGGTCGAAGCCGTGAGGGGAGTGACTGTCGCTCATGGGGTTCTGGGCTTCCTGTCGTCAAACCGCTGAGGTGGTTGAGGGAATCCTGACACGGTACCGGAGTGTCGACGGCGAAACGCCGTTGTCTCGCGGACAATGTCCGCTCAATCGGGTGGTGCGCTCTTGGAGCGATTGCCACTCGACCGGGGAGCGCCAACTCCGGCACCGGCCTTGGCACCCCCGTCCTTCTTGGTGGTGCTTCCCCCGTTTGCCTGCGCGACCGGCGACGGCGCCTCGAAGGCCTCCAGCGCGGACAGCACGTCCTGCACGCGGGAGATCTCCGTGTTGATGTCCTTGCGGCGGCGCACCAGCTCGTCCAACTCGCGACGGCCCTCGTCGGTGACCCGCTTCGCCTCGGCCCGTGCCTCGGCGAGCAGCCGCTCGGCCTCCGCCTTCGCCAGCTCGACCTGCTCGTCCGCGGCCTCGTCGGCGGCCCGCAGCCGCTTCTCCACCTCGGCCGCCGCCGAGTCGAGCCGCTCCTCCGCCTCGTCCTGGGAGGACTTCAGCTTCGCCTCGGCCTTGATGATCAGTGCCTCGGCGCGGCTGGTCGAGTCGGAGAGCTTGGTCTCGGCCTCCTTGAGCAGGCCCTCGGCCTTGCGCACGGCCGAGATCCGGACCTTGCTGGCCTCCGCGGACGCCACCGAGGTCAGCTCGTTGGCGCGGTCCTCGGCGCCCGTGACCAGCGCCGCCGCCCGCTCCTCGGCCTCGGCGACGGTGGCGACCGCCTGCTCCTCGGCCTCGGTCAGCTGCTCCTGGGCGGCCGTCACCAGCGCGTCCACCCGCTCGCCGGCCGACTTCATGGCCTGCGCGTTCTCCTTGCGGGCGCGCTCGTGCAGGGCCTCGACCTCGGCGTCGGTGCGCTCGCGGAGCTCCTCGGCACGCTCACGGATCGCCGTGGCGTCCCGGCGGGCCTCGGAGAGCAGCGCGTCGGCGTCGGCCCGGCCCTTCTCGACCGCGTCCTGACCGGCCGCCTCGCCGGCCCCGACCAGCCGGTCGGCCTCCTTGCGGGCGGCCGCGACCATCGCGTCCGCCTGCTCCTCGGCGGCGGCCGTGGTGGCCAGCGCGGTGGTCTGGGCGTCCTCACCGAGCGACTCGGCGTCCGCGAAGGCCTTCTCCAGGACCGACTTCGCCTGGTCGCGGGTGGCCTTGTCGAAGTGCTCGGCGGCCTCGCGGATCTCGGCGTCGAAGGCGTCGGCACGGGCGTGGGTCGCCGTGTCGTAGTCGTCCGCGAGGCTGCGGGTGGCGAACGCGTACTCCTCGGCCTCGGCACGCAGCTGGGCGGCGAAGTCCTCCGCCTCGGCGACCAGCGCGGCCGACCGGTCCCCGGCGGCGGCCACAGTCCGGGCGGCCAGTGCCTCGGCCTCGGCGCGCTGCTGCTCGGCGGCCTCCTGGGCGGCATGCAGCTCGGCCTCGGCGTCGGCCCGCACCTGCTGGTCGTAGGCGTGCGCCTCGGCGTGGCGGCGGGACAGTTCGGCGTCGGCGGCCTCCCGCTCGGCGGTCAGCTCAAGCTCGGTCTGCTCACGCAGGGCTGCCGTCTCGGCGGCGGTCCGGGCGCGCAGGTCGGCGGTCTCGCGCTCGGCGAGCGCCCGCTGCTCGGCGGTCTCGCGGTCGGCCAGGGCCCGCTGTTCGGTGGTCTCGCGGTCGGCGGCGTCGTGCAGCTCGGCCACCGCGCGGTCGGTGCGCTCGCGCAGCTCGGTCGTCTCGCGGTCGGCGAGCGCCCGCTGTTCGGTGGTCTCCCGGTCGGCGGTGTCGCGCAGGTCCGCGGCGGCCTGCTCGGCCCGCTCCCTGACCTCGGCGGCCTCCCGCTCGGCGGCGGCCCGCAGATCGGCGATCTGCTGCGAGGCGGTCGCGTGCAGGCCGGCCACCGACTGGCGGACCTCGGCGGCCTCCTCCTCGGCGGCCTCGATCAGCGCGGCGGCCTCCAGATCGGCGGCGGCGATCAGGTCCTCGCCGTCCAGACGGGCCTGCTCCAGCACCTCGCCCGCCTCGGCGCGGATCGAATCGGCGGTGGCGCGGGCCTCGGACAGCTCCCGGCCGGCCTCGGCGCGGACCGTCCCGGCCTGCTCGTCGGCCAGCGCCAGCTCGGCCTCGGCCCGCTCGCGCATCTCCTTGGCGGCCTTCTCGGCCTCGGCCCGGCGCCGCTCGGCGGCGGCCCGGGCGGCCTCCAGCGTCTGCTCGGCCTCGGCCCGCAGCCGGGCGGTCTCGGCGGTGGTGCGGTCGGTGAGTTCGGTGGCGGCTTGTTCGGCTTCGGTGCGGACGCGGGTGGCGTGTGCCTCGGCGGCTTCGCGCAGTGCCGTGGTCTCGGCGGTGGTGCGGTCGGTAAGTTCGGTGGCGGCTTGTTCGGCTTCGGTGCGGACGCGGGTGGCGTGTGCCTCGGCGGCTTCGCGCAGTGCCGTGGTCTCGGCGGTGGTGCGGTCGGTGAGTTCGGTGGCGGCTTGTTCGGCTTCGGTGCGGACGCGGGCGGCGTGTGCCTCGGCGGCTTCGCGCAGTGCCGCGGTCTCGGTGGCGGTGCGGTCGGTGAGTTCGGTGGCGGCCTGCTCCGCCCGCTCACGGGCCGCCGTGGCGGCGGCCAGGTGCTCGGCGGTCTCCTCGCGCTCCCGCTGCAGACCGGCGGACGCCTCCTCGCGTTCGCGCCGGCTCTCCTCGCGCAGCGCCTCGGCGGCGGCCTCGGCCTCGGCCCGGCTCCGGGCCACCTCGGTGTCGGTCTCGGTCCTCAGCCGCTCCGCGTCGGCGACGGCGGCGGCCCGGACGGAGGTCGCCTCGGCCTCCGCGTCGGCCCGCAGGACCTCTGCGGCGGTGCCCGCCTCGGCACGCACCCGCTGGTCGAACTCGTGTGCCTCGCGGCGCAGTTCGGCTGTCTCGCGCTCGGCGGCGGCCCGGTTCTCGGCAGCCGCGGCCTTGGCCGCGGCGAGCGCGCCCCGGCCCTGCTGCTCGGCCGTGGCCGTGATCTTCGCGGCCTCCGTGCGGGCCCGCTCCAGGGTCTGCTCGGCCCGCCCCTGGGTCTCGGTGGCCTGCTCCTTGGCCTGCGCGCGCAGGCGCTCGATCTCGCCGGCCGCGCCCGCGCGGAGCTCGTCCGCGTCGGACTTGGCCTTGGTGAGCAGCTCCTCGGCGTTCTTCGCCGCCTCCTCGATCTGCAGGACGGCCTGCCTGCGGGCCTCGCCGCGCACCCGGTCGGCCTCGGCGGCGGCCTGGGCGCGAAGCTCCTCGGCCTCGGCGCGCAGCCGCGCGGCCTCGTCCTGCATCTCCTGGATCCGCTCGCGGATGGCGGCGGCGTCGTCCAGGGCGGCGTTCTGGGCGGCCTCGACGGCCGCGCGGGCCTGCTCGCGCAGCCGCTCGGCCTCGGCGGCGGCCTCGGTGCGGATCCGGTCGGCCTCGGTGGTGGCCTCGGTGCGGGTCGTCTCGACGTCCCGGCCGGCCCGGGCCAGCATCTCCTCGGCGGTCTTGGCGGCCTTGGCCAGGTGGACGGCGGCGTCCTTGGCGCCGGCGGCCCGGCCGGCCTCCTCGGCCTCGCCGCGCAGCCGCGCGGCGGTGGCCTCGGCGTGCGCCCGAAGCTCGGCGACGTCCCGCTCGGCCTGGCCGCGCAGCTCGGCGATCGCGGCCTCGGCCTCGGCGCGCAGCTGTCCGGCCACCGACTCGGCGGTGGCGCGCAGCCGCTCGCTCTCCTCGGAGGCGGCGGCCTTGGCGGCTTCCGCCTGGGCCTGCTTGGTGGAGGCTTCGGCGCGGATCGCCTCGGCCTCCTTGGTGGCCTGGGCGACCATCCGGGCGACCTCGGCCCGGGCGGTCTGCGAGCGCTGCTCGCTGGCGGCCTCGCCGTCGGCGACCTTCCGCTCGGCGGCGGCCTCGGCGTCGGCCTGGAGCTGCTCGGCGGCGACCTCGGCCCGGGCCCGCAGTTCGGCGGCCTCCTGGCGGGCCCGCTCGGCCTCGGCGATCGCCTCGGCGCGCAGCCGCGCTATCTCCGCCTGGGCGTGGGCGAGCGCCTGCTCGGCGCGGGCCTGCTCGGCGGCGGCCTCCTCCTTGAGCCGGCCGATCTCGGCGTGGGCGACGGTCAGCTGCTGTTCGGCGGCGACGTGCGCGGCGGCCAGCTGCTGCTGGGCTTCGCCGCGGGCGGCGTCGACGTCGGCGGCGGCCTGGGCGCCGGCCTGCTGGGCCTGCTCGGAGGCGGCGCGCAGCATCCGCTCGGCGTCGGTGTGGGCGCGCTGGAGGGCGGCCTCGGCGGCGGCGTGGGCCTCGCCGCGGGCGGCGTCGACGTCGGCGGCGGTCTGCGCCCGGGCCTGGTCGGCCAGGGCGGTGGCCTCGGCGCGGGCAGCGGCCATCATCCGGTCGGCCTCGGCGCGGGCGTCCTGGAGGAGGCGCTGGGCCTCCTGCTCGGTGCCGGCCCGGGTCTGCTCGGCCCAGTTGACGTTCTCGTTGACGTGCTGTTCGGCGCTGCGCCGCAGCTCGGCGAGCTCGTCCTCCAGCTGGCGGCGACGGGCGGCCAGCTCGGCCTCCAGCCGGGCCGTGCGCTCGGCGGCCTCGGCCATGATGCGCTGGGTGGCGGCCTGGGAGTCGCGAAGCTGGCGTTCCGCGTCGGCGCGCAGCTGCTGCGCCTGCATCTCGGCAGTGCGGAGCATCTGCTCGGCCTGGCCGGAAACGGCGTCGAAAGCGCGCGGCTGGGCCAGCATGCGACGGGACTCGTGCAGCTTGGCCCGGAGTACCTCCACCTGGTAGGCGAGGTCCTCGGCATGCTCGACTGCCTTTTCCCGTTCCTTCCGAGTCCGATCCATGTCGGCCTCGAACTGGGAGAGGTGGTCGTCAACCTCGTAGCGGTCGTAGCCCCGCACTCCGCGGTCCCATCCATCTCCTGGTCGCGTCCTCGACCCGGCCGGTCCGGTGCTCCCGTTGTCCGGGCGCTGGTCCGACTGGTCCTTGCATCCGCGCTCGTGCGGGCGGCCCCGTCCTTGGGGGCACCCGCCGCGGTCGTGGGAGTCCGGGGCTTGGGAGCGCGGTCGATCCGCGTTCCCCCGTCCGGGTGGACTCCTGGGCGAACTCTTGCCTTGTGGAGAATGGTGACAGATCCGTCTTGCGACTGTTCAGCCGTGCCCGCGAAATGGACTCCCCTGCGACGGGCCTCCCACCGGGGCGGACGGGCCTGTCTTCGGCCGTGCCCGTCGTCCCCGTCCCCCGGAGTCTTCGCGCACCTGGGCATTGTAGTGGGAGCGCCTTGCGGGGGAATGGCCGCGTGGGGGTTTTCCGGCTCGCCGCCCGAGGTTACCGGCGGGTCATGGGCGTGGAGGGGCGGTGGCACGGCGGCGGACGGGCGTCCGGGGGGCCCGAGGAGTGCCGGAGGAGTCGCCGGGAACGGGGCCGGGGAGAGACGCCGAAGCGGCCGGGAAGCGGCGGGGAGGAGCCGGGTGCCGCCGCCCGGCGGCACCCGGCGTCGCTCAGTGGGCCTCGTGCTCGCCCGGCTTCGCGGCGGTGACCAGCTCGGTCAGTACGCCGCCGCAGTCCTTCGGGTGCAGGAAGGTGATCCGGGAGCCCATCGAGCCGATCCGCGGCTCCTCGTAGAGGACCCGGACGCCCTTGGAGCGGATCTCCTCGGAGTCGGTGTCCACGTCGGCGGTGCCGAAGGCGATGTGGTGGACGCCCTCGCCGTTCTTCGCCAGCCACTTGCCGACCGGGGAGTCCTCGCGGATCGGCTCCAGCAGCTGGAGGTAGGAGGCGCCGCCGTCGCCGGTGTCGTTGATCTTGAGCATGGCCTCGCGGACGCCCTGCTCCTCGTTGACCTCGCTGTGGAACACCTCGAAGCCGTAGGTGGAGCGGTAGAACTCGACCGTCTTGTCGAGGTCGTGGCAGGCGATGCCGATGTGGTCGATACGGGTCAGCACGGTGGCCTCCGGATGCGGCGCGGGTGACAGGTCGGCAACAGTGCAGCGCATGCGGGTCCGCGGCGCCAGCGATCCCGGTGCGAGCCTGCTCACACGGGAGGCCCGGCGGCAAGGGTTCACCCGGACCGGGTTGACACGGTGTTGACTGGAGGGTGCCAGTGCGCTCGATCACACGGTCGGTCCGGTGACGGGCGGGTAGCAGGTCAGTACATTGAGCGGCATCCTCACCTGGCCACGACGTGCGAAGGGGCCCGTCCTATGACCAACACCACCTCTGTGATCGTTGCCGGTGCACGGACCCCGATGGGTCGGCTGCTCGGTTCGCTCAAGGGCTTTTCCGGCGCCGAACTCGGCGGCTTCGCGATCAAGGCGGCGCTGGAGCGGGCCGGTGTCACGGGCGACCAGGTCCAGTACGTGATCATGGGCCAGGTGCTGCAGGCCGGCGCCGGCCAGATCCCGGCCCGCCAGGCCGCCGTCAGGGCCGGTATCCCGCTGAGCGTCCCCGCGCTCACCATCAACAAGGTGTGCCTCTCGGGTCTGGACGCCATCGCCCTGGCCGACCAGCTGATCCGGGCCGGCGAGTTCGACATCGTGGTGGCGGGCGGCCAGGAGTCCATGACCAACGCCCCGCACCTGCTGCCGAAGTCCCGCGAGGGCTACAAGTACGGCGCGATCGAGCTGCTCGACTCGATGGCCCACGACGGCCTGACCGACGCCTACGAGAACATCCCGATGGGCGAGTCCACCGAGAAGCACAACGCCCGGCTGGGCATCCCGCGCGAGGTCCAGGACGAGATCGCGGCCGCCTCGCACCAGCGCGCCGCCAAGGCCCAGGCGGACGGCGTCTTCGACGCCGAGATCGTCCCGGTGGCCGTCCCCCAGCGCAAGGGCGAGCCGGTCCTGTTCAGCCAGGACGAGGGCATCCGCGCCGACACCACCGCCGAGGGCCTGGCCCGGCTGCGCCCGGCCTTCACCAAGGACGGCACCATCACCGCCGGCACCTCCTCGCAGATCTCGGACGGCGCCGCGGCCGTGGTCGTGATGAGCAAGGCCAAGGCCGAGGAGCTGGGCCTGAGCTGGATCGCCGAGATCGGCGCGCACGGCAACGTCGCGGGCCCGGACAACTCGCTGCAGTCGCAGCCGTCCAACGCGATCCGGCACGCGGTCGCCAAGGAGGGCATCGCCGTCGGGGACCTCGACCTGATCGAGATCAACGAGGCCTTCGCCGCCGTCGCCCACCAGTCGACCAAGGACCTGGGGGTGTCGTCGGAGATCGTCAACGTCAACGGCGGCGCGATCGCGCTCGGGCACCCGATCGGCATGTCCGGCGCACGGGTGGTGCTGCACCTCGCGCTGGAGCTCCAGCGCCGCGGCGGCGGTGTCGGCGCGGCCGCGCTCTGCGGTGGCGGCGGCCAGGGCGACGCGCTGATCGTCCGGGTTCCCAAGGCCTGACCCGTCACAGGAAACCCACTCAGGGGCTGCGGACCGCCACAGGCGGGCCGCAGCCCTTCGGCGCAAGGAGCAGCTACCCATGATCGATGTGCCGACGCTGGTCGAGCAGGCCCGGCAGGGCCGTCCGCGGGCGGTAGCCCGACTGATCTCGCTGGTCGAGAACGCCGCACCCGAGCTGCGCGAGGTGATGGCCGCGCTGGCGCCGTACGCCGGGCGCGCCTACACCGTCGGGCTGACCGGCTCGCCGGGCGTGGGCAAGTCCACCTCCACCTCGGCGCTGGTCTCCGCCTACCGGCGGCTGGGCAAGCGGGTGGGGGTGCTGGCGGTCGACCCGTCCTCGCCGTTCTCCGGCGGCGCGCTGCTCGGGGACCGGGTCCGGATGCAGGACCACGCGACCGACCCCGAGGTGTTCATCCGCTCGATGGCCACCCGGGGCCACCTGGGCGGCCTCTCCTGGACCGCCCCGCAGGCGCTGCGCGTGCTCGACGCGGCCGGCTGCGACGTCATCCTGGTCGAGACGGTCGGTGTCGGCCAGTCCGAGGTGGAGATCGCCGCGCAGGCCGACACCACCGTGGTGCTGCTCGCCCCCGGCATGGGCGACGGCATCCAGGCCGCCAAGGCCGGGATCCTGGAGATCGGCGACCTCTTCGTGGTCAACAAGGCCGACCGGGACGGCGCCGACGCCACCGCCCGGGAGCTGAACCACATGCTCGGCCTCGGCGGGCCGCGCGAGCCGGGGGACTGGCGGCCGCCGATCGTGAAGACCGTCGCGGCCCGGGGCGAGGGCGTGGACGAGGTGGTCGAGGCGCTGGAGAAGCACCGCGCCTGGCTGGACGAGCACGGTGAGCTGGCCGTCCGCCGCCGCCGCCGGGCGGCCGACGAGATCGAGGCGATCGCGCTGGCCGCGCTCCGCGCCCGGATCGGCGACCTGCGCGGCGACCGGCACCTGACCACCCTGGCCGAGCGGGTGGTGGCCGGGGAGCTGGACCCGTACGGGGCGGCCGACCGGCTGGTCGCGGGGCTCACGGCGGCCTGACCGGTCCGTGCGGAAGGCCGGCACCCCTCGTGCGGGGCGCCGGCCTTCGTCCCGCGCGGCGGTTCGTTCCGTCGTGCGGCGGTTCCGTGTCGCGCGGTGGTTCGGGGGCCGGGTCAGGAACGGCCGCGGAGCCCGCGCAGGTGCTCGGCCACCGGGGCGAGCGCCTCGTACATCGCGTCCAGCTGCTCGGGCGTGAAACGGTCGATGAAGTGCGCCCGGACGCTGCGGACGTGGTCCGGGGCGACCCGCTGCATGGTCTCCCAGCCCTGTTCGGTGAGGTGGGCGTACAGGCCGCGGCGGTCGCCCGGACACTCCTGCCGCAGCACCAGGCCGGCGTTCTCCATCCGGGTGATCTGGTGCGAGAGCCGGCTCTTGGACTGGAGGGTCGCGGTGGCGAGGTCGGTCATCCGCATCCGGCGCTCGGGGGCTTCGGAGAGCACGACCAGGATCTCGTAGTCGTTGATCGCCAGGCTGTGCGGCTGGAGTTCGCGGCCGAGCTGGTAGTCGAGCAGCTTGGCGACCTCCAGGTGGGCCCGCCACAACCGCTGCTCCCGGGAGGACAGCCAGGGGGTCTCCTCCTCGGGGCCCGCGGGCTGCGAGGAGGAGACGTCGGCCGGGGCGATCGTGTGCGTGTCCATGGACACAGCATACCCCAATTAGTTCAATGTTGTACGAATTTACCGGCGTTCACGAACGCCGGCGTACGGATCCGGCCGGGGCGGCTCAGAGTCCGAAGCGGCGTCCGAGGTCGCCCAGGTTACCGAGGCCCGGCACGTTCGGGCCCCCGTGGCCCTGGGCGTGCTGCGGCGGCACCCCGCCCATCGGCACGCCGGCCTCGGCGTGCACCTGGCCGACCGCGCGCTCGGCCATCAGCACCTCGGTCGACTGCAGCAGCACCTGGCCGGCGCCGATGAACTCGAACTGGTGCTCCTCGCCGGACGCCCCGCCCAGCCCGGTCAGCCGGCGGATGCCGCCGATCACCCCGTGCATGTAGTCGTGGTCGTAGTGGTGGCACGGCGCCGGGCAGTCCGCCCAGCCCACCAGTGCCTGCGGGTCCACCCGGATCGGCGGCTCGACGAAGTGCACCGGTCCGTTGGAGGCGGCGACGAACTTGCCGCTGCCGATCAGGGTGAGGAACCCGGGGATGATCGACTGCTTGAGCCGCAGTGTGGGCTCGTACGCGAGGAGGTTGCCCGAGCGGACCGTCAGGTTGCCCTCCTCCAGGTCGTAGGAGTTCAGGTCGAAGGCGCGGTCGGCCAGCAGCAGCTTGCCCCGGCCCTCGGCGACCACCCAGTCCGCCGCGTGCATCGGCGAGTTGAAGTGCTGCCCGAGCATCCGGTCGATCGCGCCGGCGCCGACGCCCTTGAAGGAGATGTCGCCGTAGTAGGCGATCATCTTGCCCTTCTGCAGGAAGTACGACCCGTTGAGGTCCACCGAGAAGGCGTACGGGTTGACGTTGTCGTTGACCGGCAGGCTGTGCACGTCGTGCACCACCGGGCCGGAGCCGTCCTGGGCCTTGGGCAGCGGGGCCTGGGCGCCGCCGAACTGCTCCTGGGCGTACTGCTGCGGCGGCTGGGCCGGGTAGCCCTGCTGCGGGGGCGGCGGGTACCCCTGCTGCGGGTAGCCCGGCGGGGGCTGCGGCGGGTAGGGCTGTCCCTGCTGCGGGTACCCCTGCGGCGGGTAGGGCTGCCCCTGCTGGGGGTAGCCGGGCTGCGGGTAGCCGGGCTGGGTGGGCTGCCCGTACGGGTCCTGCCCGTACGGGGGCTGCGGCGGGTAGGACATCAGAGCTTCTCCTCGCTCGCCTGCACGTACACCGCGCCGTTCCCGGACAGCTCCAGCTGGAACGCCTCGCCGGAGCCGCGCCCGATCATGTCGCGCCACCCCAGCGCGGTGGACAGCTTGTTCTGGACCTGGCCGCGGTGCGCGACGTAGGCCTGCGGGTCGACGAACACCGGCTGGTGCGGGGTGATCGGCAGCTCGAAGACGCCGCCGTGCGCCATCACCGCCACCGCGCCGTGGCCGTCCAGCTTGGTGGTGAACAGGCCCTGTCCGGTCACCTGACCGCGGACCATGCCCATCACACCGCCCTGCGAGCCCATGAACATGGTGGACTGCTGGAGCGAGCCCTCGAAGGCCAGCAGCCGGTCCGCCTCGACGTACAGGGTGTCGCCGGTGAGGTCGATGACCTGCACGTGGTGGCCGCCGTGGCCGAACATCACGCTGCCGTGGCCCTCGACGCTCATCAGCGGGGTGTCCTCGTTGGCCACCCGGCGGCCGATCATCGACATGACCCCGCCCTGCCCGCCGGTGATGTTCGGCGTGAACCGGACCTCGCCGCGGTACGCGAGCATCGCGCCGCGCTGGCTGAACAGCCGCTGGCCGGGAACGACCACGGCTTCGATCATCTTGCTGTTGATCTTCGTGAACGCCATCAGACGTCGCCCCCGACGGTCAGCTTCTCGGACGGCTGCACGTAGACCAGGCCCTCGCCGGCGAACTCGACCTGCACGGCCTCGCCGCCGCCCTCGCCGATGAAGGTGCTCCAGCCGGCGCCCGACTTGATGGAGCGGTTGAGGTTGCCGGTGTGCGCCACGTACGCACCCGGGTCGACCCGCAGGGGCATGCCCTGGGTGACCCGGAGGATGATCGCCGGACCCTTGGAGGTGACCGCGGCCCAGCCGTGGCCCTCGACCTTGGTGGTGAACAGGCCGTTGCCGGAGGAGACGCCGTTCAGCCCGGTGAAGCTGGTACCGGTCTTCAGCGTCGCCTCGGTGCAGAGCAGGTTGTCGGACTCGACGTACAGCGTCTCGCCGTTCAACCGCACGAGGTTGATCTCGGTCGCGCGGTCGGCGAAGTAGCAGGTGCCCTGTCCCTTCACCTCCATGACCGTCATCTGCTCGCCGGTCAACCGGCGGGTCACCATGCCCCGTAGGCCGTCGCCGCCGCCGCTGAGCTTCTTGAAGCCCATCTGGCCGGTGTACGCGACCATTGAGCCGTTTCTGGCCTTCACGGCGTCGCCCGTCATGTCGACGGCGAGCACCTTGGACCCCTGGAGTCGAAACTGTGCCACGGGCGCAATCTAGCGGGCCGCGGGCGGCCCGGGGGAGGGGGTGGGGGTGTTCTGGTACGCATCTGGGACAAAGCGGGGGTCCGGACTCCGCTCCGGACCCGGCTCCGCGCCCCTGCACCGCACCCCTGCTCCGGACCCCGGCCGAGGACCCGGACATGTGCTCGGTGATAATGGGCCGGACGCTTGTGAGCCGGTTCACAAGTGATCTCCGACCCCCGCATCGAGGTACCCATCGTGAACAGCAGCGCCGTCCACCGCCTGCGCCTGGTCTCCGGCCCCGAAGGGGTCTCCTTCCTCCTCCTGCTGCTGTGCTCGGTGCTGAAGCGCACCACCAGCTTCAACGGCGTGCCCGTGATGGGCATGATCCACGGGATCCTCTTCATCCTGTACGTGGTCTTCTGGATCATGGCCTGGCAGGCGCAGAAGTGGGACGTCAAGCGCGGCGCCGTGCTGTTCATCCTTTCGGTGCTCCCCGGCGGCGGCTTCGTCGCCGAGCGGATGCTCGCCAGGGAGGAGCGCGCCGGCGGCCCGGTCGGGAAGCCCGTCACGGCCTGAGCCGCCGACCGGTCCGACCCCGCCGCGAACGCCGACAGGCTGCCGGGGCCCCCTCTCCCAGTGGGCCCCGGCAGCCTGTCGCTTTTCCGGGAGTGGTCCGGTGGCGACTAGTTGACCTTCACCGCTAGTTGACGTTCACCGCGCTCCAGGCCGCGGCCACGGTGTTGTACTCGGTGCTGCCGGCGCCGTAGAGGTCCTTGGCGGCGTTCAGCGTGCCGGTGCGGGCCGCCTTGTAGTTGGTGCTGGAGGTGAAGTAGGTGGTCAGCGCGCGGTACCAGATCGCCCCGGCCTTGGCGCGGCCGATGCCGGTGATCGTGGAGCCGTTGGAGGTCGGGCTGTTGTAGCTGACGCCGTTGATCACCTTGGCGCCGCTGCCCTCCGAGAGGAGGTAGAAGAAGTGGTTCGCGACGCCGGAGGAGTAGTGGACGTCGATGCCGCCGATGCCGGAGTACCAGGAGTCCTTGGACGAGCCGTCCTTGGAGGGCTTGTCCAGGTAGCGCAGCGGCTGGCCGTTGCCGAAGATGTTGATCTTCTCGCCGATCAGGTAGTCCGGCACGTCCACCGGCAGATTGGCGTACCACTCGACCAGGGTGCCGAAGATGTCCGAGGTGGCCTCGTTGAGGCCGCCGGACTCGCCGGAGTAGGTGAGGTTGGCGGTGGCGGAGGTGACGCCGTGGGCCATCTCGTGGCCGGCCACGTCGATGGCGGTCAGCGGGTTCGAGTTGCCGGTGCCGTCGCCGTAGGTCATGCAGAAGCAGGAGTCCTGCCAGAACGCGTTGACGTAGGCGTTGCCGTAGTGGACCCGGCTGCTCGCGCCGACGCCGTTGTTCTTGATGCCGTTGCGGTTGAAGGTGTTCTTGAAGTAGTCCCAGGTGGCGCTGGCGCCGAACTGCGCGTCCACCGCGGCCGACTGGGTGTCGGAGGCGAGGCCGTTGCCCCAGTTGTTGTCCGCGTCGGTGTACAGCGCGTTGCCGCTCTTCGCGTTCCCGGTCCACTGGTTGCCGCGGGACGCGTCCTTGAGCTGGTAGGTGGAGCCGCTCTGGGTGGTGGTCAGGGTGACCGAGCCGACGTGGACGCCCTTGCCGGTGCCGGTCGCGGTCTGCACCTCCTCGTGGGTGGAGAGCACCTTGCCGCTGGCGGCGTCGGTGATCAGCCGCTGGCTGCTCGGGGTGCCGTCGGCCCGCTCGCCGTGGACCACCGTCTGGTAGGCGAGGCGGGGGCTGCCGTCGCCCGCCCAGACGACCAGGGTGGGCGGGCTCGCGCCGTCGACCCGGCTGACCGGGATCTCGTCCGCGTCGGCGGCGATGCCGACGGTGGCCCGGACCGAGTCGACCGCCTGGGTGGAGGCCGTGCCGGCGGAGAGCGCGGGGGTGAGGCTCGGCAGAGAGAGCCGGCCGTCGAAGGCGCGGTCGACGGAGGTGATCGTCCCGTTGGCCTTCTGGTGCACGATCAGGTCGCCGCCGAGCACCGGCAGGCCGGCGAACGTCCGGTCGTAGCGCAGGTGCCGGGTGCCGTTGGCGTCGACGATGGCGTCCTTGACGACCAGCGTCTCCTGGCCGCCGAGCGCGAGGGCCTGGGCGAGCGGCGCGGCCTGCTGGCCGGCCAGGGCGATCAGGGCTTCCCGCTGCTGGACCGGCGCGGGGGGCGCGGCCTGGGCGGGGGCGGCGGCGACCTGGATGGCGCCGGCCAGCAGAGCGGTGGCGGAGAGTACGGCGCCGGCTGTCAGCTTTCGCTTCACGTACGGGGTTCCTTCCACGAAACCGCGGGTGCGCGGTCACGCCGCATACCGGGGCACCGGGGTTGGCGCCGTGGGGCGGTAGGGCGTTGACGTGCTGTCCCGTGCGGCCTGGCGGTCCGTCGATGGGTGGGGGCGACGGCCGCCCGACGGGGCGTGGTCAGAAGCATGACAATGCAGGTTGTGAAAGAACAGGGTGCGGCCGGCGATTGGCCAGGTCCCGCCACGCGCAGGTGCGGGAGGTGACGGAGCGCCGGGTGTCCGGTTCGGGGCGGTTCGTCCGGCTGGCGGGATCCCGCCAGCCGACGGGCCTTGCCGGGCCCGGCGGCCGTTGCTACCGCGCGCCCGTGCCCGTGCCCGCGCCCCCGGCGCTCGCGCGTACGGGCGGCGCGTGGACGCCCGGTGCCCGCCGGTGGCGGAGGTCCGGGAACGCCGGACGCCCGGGGCCTCCCCTCCCAGTGAGGACCCCGGGCGTCCGGCACGCGGACGTCAGTTGACGTTGACGCCGCTCCACGCGGCGGCCACCGCGTTGTACTCGGTGCTGCCGGCGCCGTAGAGGTCCTTGGCGGCGCTGAGGGTGCCGGTGCGGGCCGCCTTGTAGCTGGTGGTGGAGGTGAAGTAGACGGTCAGCGCGCGGTACCAGATCGCCGCGGCCTTGGTGCGGCCGATCCCGGTGACGGTCGAGCCGTTGGAGGTCGGGCTGTTGTAGCTGACGCCGTTGATCACCTTGGCGCCGCTGCCCTCGGCCAGCAGGTAGAAGAAGTGGTTGCCGACGCCCGAGGAGTAGTGGACGTCCAGGCTGCCGACGCCCGAGGACCAGGAGTCGGCCGATCCGCCGTCCCTGGAGGGCTTGTCCATGTAGCGCAGCGGCGTGCCGTCACCGTTGATGTCGATCTTCTCGCCGATCAGGTAGTCCGGCTTGTCGGCGGGGAGGTTGGCCGACCACTCGACCATGGTGCCGAAGATGTCCGAGGTGGCCTCGTTGAGGCCGCCGGACTCGCCCGAGTAGTTGAGGCCGGCGGTGGCCGAGGTGACGCCGTGGGTCATCTCGTGGCCCGCGACGTCCAGTGCGGTCAGCGGGTGCGTGTTGCCGTCGCCGTCGCCGTAGGTCATGCAGAAGCAGGAGTCGTTCCAGAACGCGTTGACGTAGTTCTTGCCGTAGTGGACGCGGCTGGTGGCGCCGACGCCGTTGTTCTTGATGCCGTTGCGGCCGAAGCTGTTCTTGTAGTAGTCCCAGGTGGCCGCGGCGCCGAACTGCGCGTCCACGGCGGCCGACTGGCGGTTGGCGGCAGTGCCGTCGCCCCAGGTGTTGTCGGCGTCGGTGAGCAGCGTGCCCGACCCGGAGGTCCTGCCCTTGAGGTCGCTGGTGGACTGTCCGCCGCGGGAGGCGTCCTTCAGCGAGTAGCCGCCGCTCGCGGTGGAGGTGGTCAGCGGGACGCTGCCGACGAAGACGCCCGTGCCGGTGCCGGAGGCGGTCTGCACCTGCTCGTGGCTGGAGAGCACCTGACCGGTGGCGGCGTCGGTGACCAGCAGCTGGCTGCTCGGGGTGCCGTCGGCGCGGAGGCCCTCGACGGTGGTCCGGTACGCCAGGCGCGGGTTGCCGTCGGCGGCCCAGACGACCAGCTGGGCGGCGCCCGCCCGGCGGACCTCGGTCACCGGGGACTCGTCCTTGTCGGCGGCTATGCCGACGGTGGACTGCACCGCGCCGGTGGCCTGCGAGGCGGCCTGGTCGGCGGGGATCCCGGGGGTCAGGCTGGGCACCGCGATCTGCGCGGCGACGGCCTTGTCGACCGCCTTCACCGCGCCGTCGGGCGCCTGGTGCACCACCAGGTCGCCGCCGAGCACGGGGAGGCCGGCGAAGGTGCGCTCGAAGCGGAGGTGTCGGGTGCCGTCGGCGTCCACGACGGCGTCCTTGGCGACCAGCGTCTCCTGGCCGCCCAGGGCGAGCGCCCCGGCCAGCGGGCCGGACTGGCCGCCCGCCAGCGCGATCAGGTCGGCGCGGTGCTGCGCGGCCTGCGCCTGGGCGGACGGGGTCGGGGTGGCCTGGGCCGCGGTGCTCACCTGGATGACGCCGGTGAGGAGGGCGGTGGCGGAGAGTACGGCGCCGGCTGCGAGCTTTCGCTTCACGTACAGGTCCTTCCGGAAAACCGCGTGTGCGCGGTCGCACCTCGCTCCGGGGTGCCGGGGTTGGCACCTGAGGGGCGGAACGGGCGCTGACGTGCTGCTCCGTGCGGTCCCCGGCGGTCACCGGTGAGTGGGGGCGGTGATCGCCGGACGGGGCTGGGCGAAAGCATGACAATCCAACAAGTGAAATGACAGGTCTGCTTCATCGATTGGCCAGGTCTCGCCAATGCGGCGGATCGTGAACAGGGCGACAAAGGGGGACGAATCGCCCTTCGCGCGGCGGGTCACCGCCCGGACCGAGGCCTGATCCCGGGCCGGACGCCGGTTCGTCGGTCAACCACCGGACCCGGCCTGCGGGTTGGCGGGGGTTCACATCCGTGCAACGTCCTGGTCCGGACCTGGTGGACCGGCTGGCGTGATCCCGCCACGTGTCGCACTTGTCCACCATCAGGACGCCTGGTAGCACCAGCCCCACCCGCCGGTACGGTAAGGGCGTGGCCAAGCCCCTCGCACTCGACTTCGATCCGATCGCCCGCGCCGACGAGCTGTGGACCCGCCGCTGGGGAGCCGTCCCCTCGATGGCGGCGATCACCTCGATCATGCGCGCCCACCAGATCCTGCTCGCCCGCGTGGACGCGGTCCTCAAGCCGTACGGACTGACCTTCGCCCGCTACGAGGCGCTGGTGCTGCTCACCTTCAGCCGGACCGGCGAGCTCTCGCTCTCCAAGGTCGGCGAGCGGTTGATGGTCCACCCGACCAGCGTCACCAACACGGTCGACCGCCTGGAGCGGGCCGGCCTGGTCGCCCGCCGCCCCAATCCGCTGGACGGCCGCGGCGTGCTCGCGACGATCACCGCGCGCGGTCGCGAGGTCGTCGAGGAGGCCACCCGCGGGCTGATGTCGGTGGAGTTCGGCCTGGAGGAGTACGACGCGGACCAGTGCCGCGAGGTGTTCGACCTGCTGCGTCCGCTGCGGGTGGCGGCCGGCGACTTCGACGAGTCGGAGGCCGAGGGGCCTGCGCGGGGCGGGGCGTGAGGACGGCTACCCTCGTGGGAGCGGTGCGCGGAACGGGCGTGCCCCCCGATCCTGCCGAGCGAGGCGATTGAAGATATGAAGGCGACCCCCCTGCTGGGCTGGTACCGGGCCCTGGCCATTGCGACCGGTGCGGCTCTGCTGGTGTTCTGCGGCTTCATGGTGGCGAAGTACGGCTTCGACGCGGCCGAGGGCGCGACCACGTACGTGGCGATGCTGCACGGCTACCTCTACATCGGGTACTTCGTGGTGACCTTCATGCTCGGGCAGAAGCTCAAGTGGCCGCTGGGCCGGATGATCCTGACCCTGGCCGCCGGCTGCATCCCGTTCGCCTCCTTCGTCGCGGAGCGCAAGGTGGTCGCCGAGGCCGCCGCGAAGCTGCCGTCCGGCGACGCCGCCCGCCAGCCCGCGGGCGTCTGACCACAGGTGTTCCACAGGGCGCTCTCCCCCGTCGGGGAGGGCGCCCTCGTGCGTGCCGCACCCCGTGGCGTACCCCGTGCCGTACCCCGTTCCGCCCGGGGGCCGCCCGTCGGCCGCCGAATTCCCCGCATGTCGTACCGGACGTCCGTCGACAATTACTAGGACGTCCGAGTAAATTAGTAGGACGTCCTAACAGCAGTGTCGCCCGCTGGTGCGGCGGCCGTACGGAGCGGAGTTCGGGGTCATGGACGCCGAGGAGATCGAGCGCGGACGTCAGCGCTGGCAGCAGCGGTACGACAGCGCCCGCAAGCGGGACGCGGACTTCACCACCCTCTCCGGGGACGAGGTCGAGCCCGTCTACGGGCCGGCCCCCGGGCAGGCCTACGAGGGATTCGAGCGGATCGGCTGGCCGGGCGAGTACCCGTACACCCGGGGCCTGCACCCGACCGGCTACCGCGGCCGGACCTGGACCATCCGCCAGTTCGCCGGCTTCGGCAACGCCCAGCAGACCAACGAGCGGTACCGGATGATCCTGGAGGCCGGCGGCGGCGGCCTCTCGGTCGCCTTCGACATGCCCACGCTGATGGGGTACGACTCCGACGACCCCAAGTCGCTCGGCGAGGTCGGCCACTGCGGCGTGGCCATCGACTCGGCCGCCGACATGGAGGTGCTGTTCGGCGGCATCCCGCTGGGCGAGGTCACCACCTCGATGACGATCAGCGGCCCGGCCGTCCCCGTCTTCTGCATGTACCTGGTCGCCGCCGAGCGCCAGGGCGTCGACCCGGCGGTGCTCAACGGCACCCTGCAGACCGACATCTTCAAGGAGTACATCGCCCAGAAGGAGTGGCTCTTCGCCCCGGAGCCGCACCTGCGCCTGATCGGCGACCTCATGCAGTACTGCGCCGAGGGCATCCCGGCGTACAAGCCGCTCTCGGTCTCCGGCTACCACATCCGCGAGGCCGGGGCCACGGCCGCGCAGGAGCTGGCGTACACCCTGGCCGACGGCTTCGGCTACGTCGAGCTGGGCCTCTCCCGGGGCATGGACGTGGACGACTTCGCGTCCGGCCTCTCCTTCTTCTTCGACGCGCACCTGGACTTCTTCGAGGAGATCGCCAAGTTCCGCGCCGCCCGGCGGATCTGGGCCCGGTGGATGCGCGACCGGTTCGGCGCGAAGACCGACAAGGCGCAGTGGCTGCGGTTCCACACCCAGACCGCCGGCGTCTCGCTCACCGCCCAGCAGCCGTACAACAACGTCGTCCGCACCGCCGTCGAGGCGCTCTCGGCGGTGCTCGGCGGCACCAACTCGCTGCACACCAACGCGCTGGACGAGACCCTGGCGCTGCCCTCCGAGCAGGCCGCCGAGATCGCCCTGCGCACCCAGCAGGTGCTGATGGAGGAGACCGGCATCACCAACGTGGCCGACCCGCTGGGCGGCTCCTGGTACGTCGAGGCGCTCACCGACCGGATCGAGCAGCAGGCCGAGGAGATCTTCCGGAAGATCCTCGACAAGGGCCGGGACGACCACGAGATCGGCCCGATCACCTCCGGCATCCTGCGCGGGATCGAGGACGGCTGGTTCACCGGCGAGATCGCCGAGGCGGCCTTCCAGTACCAGCAGGGGGTGGAGAAGGGGGAGAAGCGGGTCGTCGGCGTCAACTGCCACCCGCGCAGCGTCACCCCCGAGCTGGAGATCCTGCGGGTCAGCCACGAGGTGGAACGCGAGCAGGTGCGGGTGCTGGGCGCACGCAAGGCGGCCCGGGACGACGCCGCGGTCCGGGCCGGGCTGGACGCGATGCTGGCCGCCGCGCGGTCCGGTGCGTCGATGATCCCGCCGATGCTGGACGCGGTGCGGGCCGAGGCGACCCTGGGCGAGATCTGCAACGCGCTGCGCGACGAGTGGGGCATCTACCGGGAGACCGCCCGGTTCTGACCCCGCCCGCCCCGGCGGGCCGAGAGCCGCCCCGCACCTCCGTGTGC
>NZ_JBHXKE010000136.1:0-25474 GCF_042722765.1 Kitasatospora sp. NPDC058406 | reverse complement strand
GGCCCGGCCGCTCCCCTGCCGGGGGGCGGCCGGGCCTCCGTACGGGGGCTACTTGCCGACCCGGCCGATCTCCCAGAAGCGAAAGAAGCCGGTGGTGTCGACGGTCGACTCCACGCCGGTGATGTTGGAGCGGGAGGCGAAGAACGACTTGTTCTGGAACAGCGGGATCAGCGGGGCGTTCGTGGCCACGATGCCCTGGATCTGGCCGTAGGCCGTCGTCGCGGCGGCGCGGTCGGCCTGCTTGAGGGTGTCCGGCACGAGCTTCTGGCTGATCTGCGGGTCGTCCCAGCCGTGGTGGTAGGCGCCGCCCTCGACGACCAGCGGGGCGACGTAGTTGTCCGGGTCCGGGTAGTCGGCGAACCAGCCGATCGTGTACATCTGGTACTTGCCCTCGGCCCAGCCCTTCTTGAAGGCGTCCCAGTCGGGCTCGTGCTGGACGGTCACCTGGAACAGGCCGCCGGCCTCCAGCTGCTTCTTCAGCGTCTCGGACTCGGCGCCCTCGGCGCGCGAGCGCGACCAGGTGAGGGTGATCTTGACCGGCGTCTGGACCTTGGCGGCGGTGAGGATCGCCTTCGCCTTGGTGACGTCCTGGTCGCCGTAGCGGTCGAAGAAGGCCGTGTTGTGGCCGCTGACGCCGGCCGGGACCATCGAGTAGAGCGGCTGGACGGTGCGGGCGAAGACGTCGCGGGCCAGGGCCTTGCGGTCGACCAGCTGGGCGGCGGCCTGCCGGACGGCGACGTTGCCGCCGACCGGGTCCTTGGTGTTGAAGACCAGGTAGCGGGTGTCGCTGCTGTCGCCCTCGACGACGCGCAGGTCGGTCTTGCCGCCCTGCTGGTCGGAGAGGATCTGGGCGGCGGTGTTGGGCTCCAGGCTGTTGTCGGCGAGGTCGACCTCGCCCTTGTCCAGCGAGGCCTTGAGGTCGGCGGGCTTGTCGAAGTACCGCAGGGTGAACTTCTTGTTCCGCAGCTTGGCGTCGCCGGTGTACTTGTCGTTGGGCGACAGCACGACCTTGCCCGGGCCGCCGGTGCCGCCGGCCATCGGCTCGATCGAGTCGATCTTGTACGGGCCGGAGCCGACCAGCTTGTCGTTGCCGAGCAGCTTGTCGGCCGGGAAGACCTCCTGGTCGACGATGGCGCCGGCCGGACCGGCCAGCTTGGCCGGGAGGGTGGCGTCGGGCTGGCCCAGGTGGAAGACCACCTCGGTGTCGCCCTTGGCCTCGACCGACTTGATCGAGGAGAGCAGCCCGGCCGGGCCGCTCTGGTCGTTGATCTTCAGCGTCCGCTGGATCGAGAAGACGACGTCGGCGGCGGTGAGCGCGTGCCCGTTGGAGAACTTCAGGCCGGACTTCAGCGTGCAGCGGTACTGGGTGGCCTCGCCCGCGGTGAACTCGCAGGACTGGGCGGCGTCCGGGCCGGGCGCGCTGGAGGCGGCCGGGTAGCTGAGCAGCGACTGGAAGGTGTTGCGCAGCAGCAGCCAGGAGCCGGCGTCGTACGCGCCGGCCGGGTCCAGGGCGTTGGTCACCGAGGTGGTGCCCATGGTGATCGCCTTGTCGCCGTCCCCCTTGACGGCGTCGGTCACCGAGCCGCAGCCGGCCACCGAGGCGGCCACGAGTCCGGCGCAGCCGAGCACGGCCAGTCGTTCAGCTGAAGTCTTCACGGGTCGCGTCCTTCGGGGTGCGGTCCGGCCGGAGGGCCGGGGGCCCGCGAGCCGGTTGCCTCCTGGGTTGCGGAGGGGGGCGCGCGCGAGCCGGGCGCCCGTGCGACCGCGGGCAGGACGGGGTTGCCCGTCAGCGGCGGTGCCTGGGCTCGGGGGTGGGGAACGAACTGGAGTAGCGTGCCATATCGAACACACACCCCCGATACCCCCACAGGTGACAGTTGGGACACGGGGGGACGGCACCGGACAGGGCCGTCCTGCGAGTTGTCAGCCAATGCCCGTTTTCTCCCCGGGCCGTCGAGGGCCGGAGCCGGTCCGGACCGACTACCGGCCGGTAGTGCTCATGTGCAATGAGACGACAATCACACCCGTGAGGCGACGAGGGAGCGGAGCAGCTCGAGGTCGACCTGCTCCAGCGACGACAGCACCAGCCGGCCGGGCGCCGGCTCGATCGCCGCCACCGAGGGCACCGCGATCACGGGACAGCCGGCCGCCTCGGCCGCGCGCACCCCGGTCGGCGCGTCCTCCACCACCACGCAGCGGGCCGGATCGGCGCCCAGCCGGCGCGCCGCCTCCAGGTACGGGTCAGGGTGCGGCTTGGTGCGCGGCACCTCGTCCCCCGCGACCGTGAAGGCGAAGTGCTCGGCGCCCAGCGAGCGCAGCACGATGTCGATGATGTGCCGGTGGGAGGCGGAGACCAGGGCGGCCGGGACGCCGTGCGCGGCGAGCGTGTTGAGCAGCCGCTCCGCACCCGGCATCAGCGGCACCCCGCCGGCCAGCAGGTCCACGAACCGCTGGTTGATCAGCACGGTCAGGTCGGCCGGTGCGAGGTCCACGCCCGTGGTGGCGAGCAGGTAGTCGATCACCCGGCTCATCGGGCCGCCGACCACCTGCGCACGGTCCTTCTCGTCGAGCGCGTAGCCGAGCTCGGCGAAGAGCGAGGCCTCCGCCTGCCACCAGTAGTCCTCGGTGTCCACCAGCGTTCCGTCCATGTCCAGCAGCACCGCCTGCAGGCCCTGCCCGTCGCCCGGGTAGAGGGTCTGGATGGCGGTGGAGATGGTGGTCATGGCGGGATCCTTCCGTCCGTGCCCCCGGATCGGCTCCGGGGATGACACAGGCCGGCCCGCTGGTGAGCGGACCGGCCCGTTCAGGATCATCAAGGATACGCCCGGCCCGTCCGGATCGGGCGAACGCTGCGCAGCATCCGGATTACCGCGCGTTGAAGTACTTGGCCTCCGGGTGGTGGATCACGATCGCGTCGGTGGACTGCTCCGGGTGCAGCTGGAACTCCTCGGAGAGGACCACGCCGATCCGCTCGGGCTTCAGCAGGTCGGCGATCTTGGCGCGGTCCTCCAGCTCCGGGCACGCCCCGTAGCCGAGGGAGAACCGCGCGCCCCGGTACTTCAGCGCGAACATGTCCCGGACGTCCTGCGGGTCCTCGTCGCCGAAGCCCAGCTCGAAGCGGACCCGGGCGTGCCAGAACTCGGCCAGCGCCTCGGCCAGCTGGACGGAGAGGCCGTGCAGCTCCAGGTAGTCGCGGTAGGAGTTGTCGGCGAACAGCTCGTTGGCCGCCTCGGAGATCCGGTTGCCCATGGTGACCACCTGGAGGCCGAGCACGTCGCGGACCCCGGACTCCTCCGGGCGGAAGAAGTCGGCCAGGCAGAGCCGGCGCCCGCGCCGCTGGCGCGGGAAGGTGAAGCGGGTCCGCTCGGTGCCGTCCTCGTGGAAGACGATCAGGTCGTCGCCCTTGGAGTTGGCCGGGTAGAAGCCGTAGATGACGGCCGCCTCCAGCCATCCCTCGGTCTGCAGCCGGTCCAGCCACATCCGCAGCCGCGGCCGGCCCTCGGTCTCCACCAGCTCCTCGTACGAGGGGCCGTCCCCGCTCCGGGCGGCCTTCAGGCCCCACTGGCCCTTGAACAGGGCGTCCTCGTCCAGCCAGCTCGCGTAGTCGGCGAACGGCACGCCCTTGACGATCCGGTCGCCCCAGAACGGCGGCTCGGGCACCCGGTTGTCGACGGCGACGTCCGAGCGGATCTGGCCGAGGTTGACCTCCTCGGGCTCCTCGACCTCCACCCGTGCGTGCCGGCGCTGCTTCAGCTCCGGCAGGGTGGCGCCCGGCACACCGCGCTTGACCGCGATCAGCGCGTCCATCAGCCGCAGGCCCTCGAAGGCGTCCCGGGCGTAGCGGACCTCGCCCTCGTAGATCTCGTGCAGGTCCTGCTCGACGTAGGCGCGGGTGAGCGCGGCACCGCCGAGGATCACCGGGTAGTCGGCCGCCAGCTTGCGCTGGTTCAGCTCCTCCAGGTTCTCCTTCATGATCACGGTGGACTTCACCAGCAGGCCGGACATCCCGATGACGTCGGCCCGGTGCTCCTGCGCGGCGTCCAGGATCGCCGAGACCGGCTGCTTGATGCCCAGGTTGACCACGTTGTAGCCGTTGTTGGACAGGATGATGTCGACCAGGTTCTTGCCGATGTCGTGGACGTCGCCCTTGACGGTGGCCAGCACGATGGTGCCCTTGCCCTCGTCGTCGGACTTCTCCATGTGCGGCTCCAGGTGCGCCACCGCGGTCTTCATCACCTCGGCGGACTGGAGCACGAACGGCAGCTGCATCTGGCCGGAGCCGAACAGCTCGCCGACCACCTTCATGCCGGCCAGCAGCGTGCTGTTGACGATCTCCAGCGCCGGGCGCTCCGTCAGCGCCTCGTCGAGGTCGGCCTCTAGGCCGTTCCGCTCGCCGTCGATGATCCGCCGCTGCAGGCGCTCCTCCAGCGGAAGCGCGGCCAGCTCCTCCGCCTTGGACGCCCGGACGGAGGCCGAGGAGACGCCCTCGAAGAGCCGGAGCAGCTTCTGCAGCGGGTCGTAGCCCTCGCTGCGGCGGTCGTAGACCAGGTCGAGGGCGACCTCGCGCTGGTCCTCGGGGATCCGGGCCATCGGCACGATCTTGGAGGCGTGCACGATCGCCGAGTCCAGGCCCGCCTCGACGCACTCGTTCAGGAAGACCGAGTTGATCACCATGCGGGCGGCCGGGCTGAGGCCGAAGGAGATGTTGGACAGGCCGAGGGTGGTCTGCACGTCCGGGTGGCGGCGCTTGAGCTCGCGGATCGCCTCGATGGTCTCGATGCCGTCGCGGCGGGACTCCTCCTGCCCGGTGCCCAGGGTGAACGCCAGGCAGTCGACCAGGATCGAGCCCTCGTCGATGCCGTACTCGGTGGTGAGCTGGGCGATCAGCCGCTCGGCGATCTCGACCTTCTTGTCGGCGGTGCGGGCCTGGCCCTCCTCGTCGATGGTCAGCGCGATCAGGCCGGCGCCGTGCTCGCGGGCCAGCGAGGCGATCCGCCCGAAGCGGGTGTCCGGGCCGTCGCCGTCCTCGTAGTTCACCGAGTTCAGCAGGGCGCGCCCGCCGAGCGACTCCAGACCGGCGCGCAGCACCTCCGGCTCGGTGGAGTCCAGCACGATCGGCAGGGTGGAGGCCGTCGCCAGCCGGCCGGCGATCTCCTTCATGTCGGCGACGCCGTCGCGGCCGACGTAGTCCACGCAGAGGTCCAGCAGGTGCGAGCCGTCCCGGATCTGGTCCCGGGCGATCTCCACGCAGGCCTGCCAGTCGCCGGCCAGCATCGACTCGCGGAACTTCTTCGAACCGTTGGCGTTGGTGCGCTCGCCGATCGCCAGGTACGAGGTGTCCTGGCGGAAGGGCACCGCCTGGTAGAGCGAGGCCGCCGAGGGCTCGGGACGCGGGTCGCGCACGGTGACCGGCCGGCCCTGGACCCGCTCGACCACCTGGCGCAGGTGCTCGGGGGTGGTGCCGCAGCAGCCGCCGACCAGCGACAGCCCGTACTCGCGGGTGAAGACGTCGTGCGCGTCGGCCAGCTCGGCCGGGCTCAGCGGGTAGTGCGCGCCGTCCTTGCCCAGCACCGGCAGACCGGCGTTCGGCATGCAGGAGAGGCCGATCCGCGCGTTCTTGGCCAGGTACCGCAGGTGCTCGCTCATCTCGGCCGGGCCGGTGGCGCAGTTCAGACCGATGTAGTCGACGCCGAGCGGCTCCAGCGCGGTCAGCGCGGCTCCGATCTCGGAGCCCAGCAGCATGGTGCCGGTGGTCTCCACGGTCACCTGGACCAGCACCGGGAGGTCGAGGCCCGCGTCCGCGAGGGCGGCCTTGGAACCCAGGATCGCGGCCTTGGTCTGCAGCAGGTCCTGGCTGGTCTCCACCAGCAGGGCGTCCGCACCGCCGGCGATCAGGCCCGCCGCGTTCTGCCGGAAGCCCTCGCGGAGCGTCGCGTACGGGGCGTGGCCGAGGGTCGGCAGCTTGGTGCCGGGGCCGATCGAGCCGAGCACCCAGCGGGTCCGGCCGTCGGTCCCGGTGTGCTGGTCGGCGGCCTCGCGGGCGATCCGGGCCCCGGCCTCGGAGAGCTCGAAGACGCGCTCCGGGATGTCGTACTCGCCGAGCGCCGAGTGGTTGGCGCCGAAGGTGTTGGTCTCCACGCAGTCCACGCCCACCGCGAAGTACGCGTCGTGGACGGAGCGGACGATGTCGGGCCGGGTCAGGTTGAGGACCTCGTTGCAGCCCTCCAGGTCCTGGAAGTCCTCCAGCGTCGGGTCCTGGGCCTGGAGCATGGTGCCCATCGCCCCGTCGGCGACCACCACACGGGTGGCCAGCGCCTCACGCAGCGCGTTCGCGCGGCTCTGCTGGGTGACGGACGGGTCGGCTGCAGTGGCCATGGGGCTTCTCCCTGGGTGCGACGGCTGTCGGCTTTGCGCACCCGCTGAGTCGGGGACGCACGTGGCCAGGGTATCCGGCCCCTGCTGGGAGCAGAGCACCCATTTCGTATCCTGAGCCCTCGTCCGCGAGGGGAGAGCGACGCTATGGGTGGATTCCGGACACGTGCGGGTCGGATCGGGGCGGTTCCCGCCGCCTGGGCCCGGGCGCTGCGCGTCCGCTGGCGGAGCTGGTCCCGATGGCGGAAGTCGCTGGCAACGGCGCTGGTGGCGCTGGCCGTCGTGGTGGTGCCGATCGGCTCGGCGGCCCTCGCGCTGCGCCTCCAGTACGTCGGCGACCCGTCGCCCGAGGCGCGTACCCGCGGTCGCGACGCGGTCTGGCTCGGCCACGCCTGGGTCGACGGCCGGAAGGGTGACGCGGACATCGCCGCGCTCGCCCGGCGGCTGGCCGGAACCGGCATCCGGGACCTGTACGTGCACACCGGCCCGCTGGAGCACGACGGCTCCCTGCCGCCCTCCGTGCACCCCCGGGCCCGCTGGTTCACCGAGGAGGCGCACCGGGCGCTGCCCGGGATCCGGGTGCAGAGCTGGCTGGGCGACGAGGTCAAGCCCGAGAAGGACGCCCTGGACCTGGAGGACGCCGCCACCCGGGACCGGGTCACCGCCTCCGCCCGCCAGGTGCTCGATCTCGGCTTCGACGGCGTGCACTTCGACATGGAGCCGATCCGGCCCGGTTCGAAGGGCTGGCTCGCCCTGCTCGACCAGGTCCGCCCGGTCACGGCCGAACGCGGCACCAGGCTCTCGGTGGCCGTCCCGCAGATCGATCCGCTTCCTTACCAGCACAACGTGGCCATCGCGTTGACCGACCACGGCAAGTGGTGGGATCAGGCCTATTTCGCCGAGACCGCCCGCCGGGTCGACCAGGTCGCCGTGATGACGTACGACTCCAGCATGCCGACCGAGTCGCTGTACGGCGGCTACAACGCCTACCAGACCGAGCTCGCGCTGGAGGCCACCCCGGAGGACGTGGACCTGCTGATGGGCCTGCCGTTCTACTGGGAGGACAAGTGGGGCCACTGGGGTCGCGCCGAGACGGTGACCGCCGGCATCCGGGGCATCCGGCTGGGCCTGGGCCGGTACGACCTCGACCGGCAGAACTTCGGTGTCGGGCTGTACGTGGACTTCGCCGCGACCGAGCAGAACTGGACGGACTACCGGCGCCACTGGGTCCGCTGAGCGGGGCCGGGGCCCGTACGGGCCCCGGCCTCAGGCCGGCGAGGCGGGGAGCGGGGCGGCCATCCGGTGGGCCAGGTCGCCCAGGAAGCGGCGGACGGTGGCGTCCTCGCCCGTCACGTAGTGCAGGACGGCCCGGTAGAACGGTCCGTAGACCTCGCCGCGTTCGGTGACGGTCAGCGTGCAGCCCCCGCCGACCGGCGTCAGCCGGTACGTCCAGGTGCCGCCGTACGGGAGGTCGCGGTCCGCGATCCCGGTCACCAGGCGGTGCGGGGCCTCGCTCTCCAGCACCTCGTAGGTGGTGTGCCCGTGCCGGCCGTACTCGCGCCAGCGGGCCAGGCCGTCGGCGGTCGCGGGCAGGACCTCGACGTGGGCCAGGCCCTGGCGCCAGGCCGGGTGGAGGCCGAGGTCGGTCAGCACCTCCCAGACCGCGCCGGGCGACTGGGTCAGCTCCAGACCGCCCTCGCTGACGTGCTCCACCGGCAGCCTCCGACCGGCGGCCAGCGTCGCCAGTACCGCACCGGCCCCGGTCGCCAGCACCACGCCGGCACCGGTCCACAGCCGTCCGTTCATCCGTCGGCTCCTCACGCCCCGCGTCCGGCCCCGCCTCCATCATCGCGCCGCACCGCCGGGCGGGCGCGCCGCGGCGGCCGGGCAGCGCGGCGACCGCCCGGACGAGCGGGGGGAGGAGGGGCCGGCCGGGGAACGGGCGAGCGGCGGGATAACCGCTGGATCGTGGCGCCCGCCTCCCCCAGACTGTCCCGGTGCCCGCCGGAACGGGGCTTCAAAGCCCGTAGGCTGGGCAGGTAGGGACCATGGAGCGAGGCGTTCCATGGGTGACGAGAGGTTCGACCGTCGGCATCCGGCCCGCCGGCATCCGGGCACGGCCGGATGGGGCGGCGGCAGCCGACCGGAGGGAGACGCTGGGTGATCGAGCTGGAAGATGTTCCCGAGTTGATCGACCCGGTGATGGTCTGCGCCTTCGAGGGGTGGAACGATGCGGGCGACGCCGCCTCCGCGGCACTGGCGCATCTGGACGAGACCTGGGGCGGCAAGGTCTTCGCCGCCCTCGACGCGGAGGACTACTACGACTTCCAGGTCAACCGGCCCACGGTCTGGCTGGACGGCGGCGTCCGCCGGATCACCTGGCCCACCACCCGGCTCTCGGTGATCCGGGTGACCGAGCCGACCACCCGGGACGTCGTGCTGGTGCGCGGCATCGAGCCCAGCATGCGCTGGCGCTCGTTCTGCAACGAGCTGCTCAACTTCGCGCACGAGCTCGGGGTCGAGCTGGTCGTGATCCTGGGCGCCCTGCTCGGCGACACCCCGCACAGCCGCCCGGTGCCGGTCAGCGGGGTCACCTCCGACCCCGACCTGGCCCGCCGCCTGGAGCTGGAGGAGAGCCGGTACGAGGGTCCGACCGGGATCGTCGGGGTGCTCCAGGAGGCGTGCACGCACGCCGGGGTGCCGGCGGTGACGCTCTGGGCCGCGGTGCCGCACTACGTCGCGCAGCCCCCCAACCCGAAGGCGACCCTCGCGCTGGTGAACAAGCTGGAGGACCTGCTGGACCTGCGCATCCCCCCGGGCGAGCTCGGCGAGGACGCCCGGGCCTGGCAGCTGGGGGTGGACCAGCTGGCCGCCGAGGACAGCGAGGTCGCCGAGTACGTCCAGCAGCTGGAGGAGGCCCAGGACACCGCCGACCTGCCGGAGGCCTCGGGCGACGCGATCGCCCGCGAGTTCGAGCGGTACCTGCGGCGGCGGGAGAACGTCGGACCGACCGGTGAGAAGCCGGTCGCCGGGCACGCCACGGCGGAGCGCCCGAGCGAGCCGGAGTCACCCGGCTCCCGGGAGAGTCAGGACGGCGCCGAGGAGGACTGACACCTCCCCGCGCGGTCGTCGGCGCAGCCGCGCACCGCACTCCACCGCCTGCGTCGAGGGGGGTGACGGGACCGTGGTCCCGTCACCCCCTCGACGTGTCCGCGCCCGCGCGGCGGTGGCGTCCTCGGCCGGACGCCCGCGCCGCGGAGCGGCCGACGGCTACAACGCGATGCCGAGCAGCGCGTCCACGGTGCGGGTGACCAGGCCGGGCGCGCCGATGTCGGACCCGCCCCCGGTCTGCTGGCGCTCCGCCCAGCGGTCCACCGCGGCGAGCGCGGCGGGCGCGTCCAGGTCCTCGGCGAGCGCCGCGCGGACCTCGGTGAGCAGCTGCTCGGCGTCCGGTCCGTCCGGGCGGCTGACCGCGGCGCGCCAGCGGGCGAGGCGCTCGACGGCCTCGTCCAGGGTGGCCTTGGTCCACTCCCAGTCCTCGCGGTAGTGGTGCGAGAGCAGGGCGAGGCGGATCGCGGCCGGGTCGACGCCCTCCCGGCGCAGGGCCGAGACGAAGACCAGGTTGCCGCGGGACTTCGACATCTTGTGCCCGTCCAGGCCGACCATGCCGGCGTGCACGTACGTCTTGGCGTACGGGTGGGCGCCGGTGGCGACCTGGGCGTGCGCGGCGCCCATCTCGTGGTGCGGGAAGGACAGGTCACTGCCGCCGCCCTGGATGTCGAAGGACATCCCCAGGTACTGCAGGGCGATCGCGACGCACTCGATGTGCCAGCCGGGGCGGCCGTGGCCGAGCTCGGTGTCCCAGGCCGGCTCGCCCGGACGGGCGGCGAGCCAGAGCAGCGCGTCCAGCGGGTGACGCTTGCCGGGGCGGTCCGGGTCGCCGCCACGCTCGGCGAAGACCGGGTGCATGGCCTCGCGGGCGAGCCCGGAGACCTCGCCGAAGTGCGGGTCGGACTCGACGGAGAAGTAGATGTCGCCGTCCAGCTCGTAGGCGGCCCCGCTCGCCAGCAGCTTCTGGACCAGCGGGACGATCCACGGGATCGACTCCACGGCGCCGATGTAGTGGGCCGGCGGGAGCAGCCTCAGGGCGGTCATGTCCTCGCGGAAGAGCGCGGTCTCGCGCTCGGCCAGCACCGTCCAGTCCTGTCCGGTGGCGACGGCGCGCTCCAGCAGCGGGTCGTCCACGTCGGTGACGTTCTGGACGTACAGGACGTCGTGGCCGGCGTCCTTCCACACGCGCTGCACCAGGTCGAAGGCGTTGTAGGTGGCGGCGTGGCCCATGTGGGTCGCGTCGTAGGGCGTGATGCCGCAGACGTAGATCCGGGCGGCGCCGTCCTGCGGCACGACCTCCCGGACGACACCCGTAGCGGTGTCGTGGATACGAAGGGGGAGCCCCTGACCAGGCAGGGCGGGAACCTCGGAAGCGGGCCAGGCATGCATGGGAATGACTTTAACCGCGCGAACATTTGAAAGCCTAACCAGTCGGGAAGATCGACTGGATTCGCCTGCTTTCGTTGCCTGAGCGGTTCTGGACTGATAGTGCGCATGGCTTGACGACCCCTGCCCGTTAGTGGGAGGGGTCCGATCGAGGCGCCCGGCCGGCCCTGCCGCCGACCGGGCGCTCGCGACCCACCGGTGATACGGCCGGAGCCGCTACAGCCGCTGCCAGAGGGCCGGAACGTTCGGCGGCTCCCAGCCCGGGAAGGCTGTGTGCCCCTGGAGGCAGCGGTAGGAGACGCCGGCATAGGTGACGCGGTCGCCCGCGTTGTAGGAGGTGCCCACGGTCCACGTCGTGGTCCCGCCCGTGGGGGTCGACGTCGGGGTCGAGGTCGGGGTCTGGGTGGGCGTCTGGGTGGGGGTCTGGGTCGGGTTGGGCGTCTGCGGCACGTTGAGGACGAAGTCGTACGTGCCCTCCTTCGCCGACCCGACCTGGCGGACGTTCATCAGCAGCCGCGCGTCGTAGATGGTGTCGGTGCTGTTGCGCGGCTCGTTCGGGAAGTAGAGCTGGGTGGTGAGCACCGGCCGGCCGGGCGCCTGGAGCTTGACGTGGATGTGCCGGGTGCGGCCCGGGTAGAGGCCGGGCACGATCGTGGTCAGGCTGAACGCGCCCTTGGCGTCGGTGAACTGGTGGCCGCGGAAGTTGAAGCCGACGTTGTCGTAGGCGCCGTTGACGTCGGCCTGCCAGAAGTCCAGCAGTACACCGGAGATCGGCAGGCACGCGCGGCCGAAGACGAAGCCGCTGACGGTGAGCCGGGTGCCCGGCGTGCTGCTGGTGATCAGCGAGCTGCGCAGCGGGGAGTTGGGCTTGAAGTACGGGCCTTCGGTCTGCTCGATGGTGGGAGCGTCGCCGTCGTGGCAGGCCGGGGTGAAATCGGGGGTCTCGCCGGTGCCGACCCGGTCACGGGCCAGTGCGACGCCACCGCCGACCAGCAGCGGTGCGGTGCCGAGCACGGCGGCGGCCCTCAGGACGGTCTTGCGGCTGATCCGGCGGTCGATCGGACCGTCCGTCCCGGTGGTGGGCTCTTCGGACGCGGGCATGCGCCGACTCCTTCGGTGTGAGTGTGGGGGATCGTTCGTGCCAGGGGTAGGGGGACGGTGCAGGGACCCGCACCGGAGCCCGTGGGGGGCGGTCTGGGGGCGGCCCTTGCCATGGTGGGGGCATGACAAGGACCCGGCCGGCGACCGACCCGCTCGCGCCGGGCGGGCCGCCGGTGGCCAGCAGTCAAACTACGGGCCGTCCGGAGCCGCCGCGATGGACCTGATCCGGGGATCGTGGTGATTTCCTCCGACCCGGGTACGGAACTCCCCCGGCGTCATCCCGGTCTCCCGGCGGAAGAACCGGCAGAAGTACGCCGGATCACCGAACCCTGCCTCCCTGGAGACCTGGCGGACCGTCAGTTCGGTGCAGGCCAGCAGGCGTTTCGCCTCCAGGGTCTGCTGCTGGCGGATCAGCCGGCCCGGCGTCCGACCGGTCGCCTGTTTGACCATGGCCTGCAGGTGGCTCACCGAGACGCCCAGCTCGTGGGCGCAGGAGGCGACCGAACGCTGCACCCCGCCCGAGGTCGCGACCAGCCGGGTGAAGGCGGCGGCCAGATCGCCGGTGCGACCGGGGGACGCCCCCGGCCCGGCCGGCGAACAGGCCCGCAGCGCACGGACGATGAGAATGTGCAGACTGGCCCGCAGGACCCCCGGGTAGCCGGTCGGCCGGGCCCGGAACTCCTCCTCCATGTCGGCCAGCAGCGCGGCGATCGGGCCGGCCTGCTCGCCCAGCCGCACGGCCGGACGGGCCGCCAGGGTGCGCAGCGCGGCGAGGTCCTGGGGGTGGGCGAGCAGGAAGTCCTCGTTGAAGAGGACCACCTGCCCGGTGAGGTCGTCCGCGTCCGCCCAGTAGTGCACCTGGCCGGGCGCGATCACGCACAACTGCGGTGGTTGCAGCGACCGGTGGGCCAGGTCGAGGACGTGGGCGCCGCGTCCGCCGGTGACGTACACGATCTCGTAGAAGGAGTGCCGGTGGGGGAAGCCCGCGCGGGAGAGCGGGCCGATGGTGTCGAAACTGCCGATCGCGAAGGGGAGCAGATGCGGCAACGGGACCTGTAAGCGGTGCAGCGGCAGGTCCAGGTGGGGGGTGGTCCGTCGCTCGTCCATCGTCGCAGTGTGCGGCCGGTCCGGCATACCGGTCCAGACCACTTCCGGCTGCGGAGGCCCGTCGGACGCACGGGCGCGGCCACGGCCGGGTGGTTCGGACACGGTGGTGTCGCGACGGGCCGGGCGCTACGGGCCGGATTCTGCGGCCGGGCCCCACCGCAGGGTTCTACGGCCGAGTCCTACGGCAGGGCGCCGCGGGCCGGGCGGCACGGCCGGACGGAGTGCTCCCCGCCCGGGTGTGCCCGGGTCAGATCGGCGGCCACGGGATGGACGGCCAGTCGTCGGACGGCAGCGGGTGGGCCCCGGTGACGCGCAGCGCCGCCACCCGCGCCCGGGTGGCGTCCAGTTCGGCGACGGTCAGGTGCGGCGCCAGCCGCGCCCCCAGCGCGCCGTCCAACTCCTCGGCCAGTCCGGCCAGCACCTCCGCGGACTCGGCGGGCAACGGCTGCCCGGCCCAGCCCCAGAGCAGGGTGCGCAGCTTGCCCTCGGTGTTGAAGGTGACGCCGTGGTCGATGCCGTAGATCCGGCCGTCGGCGGCCGGGATCAGGTGGCCGCCCTTGCGGTCCGCGTTGTTGAGCACGGCGTCCAGCACCGCGAGCCGCCGCAGCCGCTCGTCGTCGGGGTGCACCAGCAGGGCGGTGCGCCCGCCGCCCACCTCGGCCCGGACGATCGGCAACCAGCCCGCCTCCGCGCCGCGCGGGTCCTGGAGTGCGAGCAGCGGCTCGGCGTCCGGGTCCGGCTCCACCCAGAGCTGCACCATGCCCGGCCCGTGCGGGCCCTCGCGCAGCACGGTCGGCGGGATCAGCGCCCAACCGGTGGCGGCCGACACCTCGTACGCGGCGATCTCGCGGCCGGCCAGGGTGCCGTCCGGGAAGTCCCACAGCGGACGTTCGCCGGCCACCGGCTTGTAGACCGCCTGGGCGGTGCGGTCGTCCAGCGCGACGGTGCAGTAGAGCGCGGCGTTGGAGGCGTCGGTGAGCCGCCCGTGGACGGTCAGCGTGCCCTCGCGGAGCAGGCGCAGCGCGGTGGACGGGTCGGCGGCGAGCGCGGCGGCCGCCGCCGGGTCGGCCCGGGGCGCCTCGACGGTGTCGGCGCCCGTGTCGCCGTCGGCGGCCGTGTCACTACCGGTGGCCGTGTCGCCGTCGGTGGCCGTTCCGGGCCCGGGGGCGTCCGGCGCGGCGGTCGCGGGCCCGGCGGCGTCGGGGCCCTCGGCCCGGGGCGGGGTCCCGGTGTTCAGCGCCGGTAGCCGTTCGCGCGCGGGCACAGGTGGCCCTCCGGGTCGAGCGGCAGGTTGCAGAACGGGCAGGGCTTGCGACCGGCCGCCACCAGGTCCAGCGCCCGCTTGGCGAACACCCGGGCCATCGCGCCGGAGAGCCGCACCCGGAGCATGTCCGGGCCGTTCTCGTCGTCCTCGAAGACGGCGGCGCCCTCCTCCTCCTCGTCCTCGACCAGGGCCTGCGCCTCGACCACCAGGCAGCTGTCCACGGTGTCCCACGCCAGCGCCATCGTGCCGACCCGGAACTCCTGCTCCAGCGGCAGGTCCAGCGGCGCGGTGTCGAGCAGGTCCTGCGGGGCGGTCGGCGGGATGGACGCCGATCCGCCGCTGCGGCGCAGCGCCTCGTCGAGGACCTCCTCGATCCGCTCGGCGAGCGCGGTCACCTGGGTCTTCTCCAGCAGCACGCTGGTGATCCGCCCCCGGGCGCTCGCCTGGAGGTAGAACGCCCGGGCGCCGGGCTGGCCGACGGTGCCGGCCACGAACCGTTCGGGCTGGTCGTAGAAGTAGACCTGACGGGGCACGCTCTCGCTCCGGATCGTCTCGATCGTCGTAGGGATCGTTCGGGGATATGGGGGTCGGCCGGGGTCCGGGGGACTCATGGTCACCCTACGACCTCCCGGGCCGCGCCGGGGAGCCGAGCCCCGGGCGGGGAGGCCCGCGAACAGGGCACCGCGGGCGGAGGTTCGCCGCGACGGGCTGTCCGGCGCGGCCCCGGGCCGTGCGGTGGTGCTCAGGCCGTCCCGGTGGAGCCGCCGACCACGGCGTCCCCGCTCGACGCCGGGTCGCCCTCGGGCGCCCCCGGACCCCCCGGCCGGCCCGGGCCGGCCGGCCTCGGGGCCAGCGAGGTGAGGTCGCCGGAGTCACCCATCCTCAGCACGAAGGGGCGCCGCGCGGTGTAGCGGATCGCGGTCACCGAACAGGGGTCGACGTTGATCCGCTGGAAGTGGTCGAGGTGCAGACCGAGCGCGTCGGCCACCACCGCCTTGATCACGTCGCCGTGCGAGCAGGCGATCCAGACCGCGTCCTCGCCGTGCTCGGCCGCGACCTTCTCGTTCCACTCGCGGACCGCGCCGACCGTCCGGTGGCTCAGTTCGCGCAGCGACTCCCCGCCGGGGAACGCCGCCGCCGCCGCGTGGTCCTGGACGGTGCGCCAGAGCGGCTCCTTCGCCAGCTCCGCGAGCGGCCGGCCGGTCCAGTCGCCGTAGTGGCACTCGCCGAGCCGCTCGTCGAGGGCGGGCTCGCCCGGTGCGGAACCACCCCTCTCGGGACCGGCCAGCTCGGGCCGGACCGCGAGCAGCGGCTCCAGGGTCTGCCGGCACCGCTCCAGGGGGCTGCTGACCGCCTGGACCAGCGGGATCCCGGCGAGTCGGCCGGCCAGCGCGGCCGCCTGCTCGCGCCCGGTGTCGTCGAGGTCCACCCCCGGGGTCCAACCGGCCAGGATTCCGGCGGTGTTCGCGGTGGAGCGGCCGTGGCGGACGAGCAGCAGGGTCGGCATGGGGCCCACCCTACGGCTTCCCGGCTCCCCGCGGGGTCGAAAGGATCTTGCCGGGCCGGGCTGAGGATCGCGCCGGGCCCGGCCGACGGCCCGCGCCGCCGGTCGCGGCAGGTACCCCCCGGGGCGCCCCAGGGGCGACAATGACCCGCATGATCGTCCACTGCGCCATCTACCGGGACGGCCGCCCGGTCGCGACGCCCGCGGACCCCGCCGGCTCCCTCGCCGCCGCGCGGGCGGCAGGCCGGGGCGGCTTCGTCTGGATAGGCCTGTTCGAACCCACCACCGAGGAACTCGACGAGGTCAGCACCGAGTTCGGTCTGCACCCGCTGTCGGTCGAGGACGCGGTCAGCGCCCACCAGCGCCCCAAGGTGGAGGTCTACCAGGGATCGCTCTTCGTGGCCCTCAAGACGCTCGGCTACCACCCCGACGGCCACGCCGTCACCAGTGGCGAGGTGATGCTCTTCGTCGGCGAGGACTTCGTGATGACGGTCCGCCACGGTGCCGACACCCCGCTCGGCGAGCTGCGCCACGAGCTGGAGGAGCAGCCCGAGCTGCTCAGGTACGGCCCGAGCGCCGTGCTGCACTCGGTCTGCGACCGGGTGGTGGACGGGTACGTGGACGTGGCCGTCGGGCTCCAGGCGGACCTCGACGAGCTGGAGGCCGACGTGTTCGCCCCCGGCCGGGTCGGCCGCGACATCGCGAGCCGGATCTACGGATACAAGCGGCAGCTGGTGACCGTCCGCCGGGCCACCGGGCCGCTGCTCGACCCGATGCTGCGGCTGGAGCGCGGCGGCGTCCCGTTCGTCCGGCCCGAGGCGCTGCCCTACCTGCGGGACGTCGCCGACCACCTGGCCCGGGCCAACGACCAGGTGGAGGGCATGGACCGGCTGCTCTCCGACATCCTCGCCGCCAACCTGGCGCAGGTGAGCGTGCAGCAGAACAACGACATGCGGAAGATCTCCGCCTGGGCGGCGCTGGCCGCCGTGCCGACGATGATCGCCGGCGTGTACGGCATGAACTTCGACGACATGCCCGAGCTCCGCCAGCCCTGGGGGTACCCGGCCGCGGTCGGGGTGATGGTGACGGTCTGCCTGGTGCTGCACCGGGTGTTCAAGCGGCACGGCTGGCTGTGAGACGGGCCGGGGCGGGGGCCTCGCGCCACCTCCCCGGCTCCGGTCCCTCCACCCCGGTCCCTGCTCCGGTCCCGCTCCGGCCCCGGCCTCGCGGGTCCGCCCCGGGCCCGCTCCGGCCCCGCGGGTCAGGCCAGCCCGGCGCGCTCCAGCGCCTCGACACCGGTGCGCAACGCCCGGAGCCGCTCGTCCAGGGTGAAGCCGGACGGCGCCAGGGTCAGCGTGGTGACGCCCGCGTCCGCGTAGGCCTGCATCCGGTCGGCGATCCGCGCGGTGTCGCCGACCAGCGAGGTGGCGTCGATCAGGTCGTGCGGGACGGCCGCCGCCGCACCGGCGTAGTCCTTGGCCAGGTAGCGCTCCTGGATCTCGTCGGCGGCCTGCTCGTAGCCCATGCGGCGCGTGAGCTGGTTGTAGAAGTTCTTCTCCTTGCTGCCCATTCCGCCGATGTAGAGCGCGGCGTAGGAGCGCTGGGAGTCGACGCCCGCCTTGATGTCCTCGCCGACCGCGATGGTGACGGTCGGGCAGAGGTCGAAGCCCTCCAGCTCCCTGCCCGCCTTGGCCCGGCCGGCCTTCAGCGGGTCGAGCGAGAGCGCGGCGTGCTCGGGGGCGAAGAAGATGCCCAGCCAGCCGTCGGCGATCTCGCCGGTCTGTTCGAGGTTCTTCGGGCCGATCGCGGCGATGTACAGCGGGATGTGCTCGCGCACCGGGTGCACGGTGAGCTTGATCGGCTTGCCGGGTCCGCCGGGCAACGGCAGCGTCCAGTGCTCGCCCTCGTGGACCAGCCGCTCGCGGGACATCGCCTTGCGGATGATCTCGACGTACTCGCGCGTGCGGGCCAGCGGCTTGTCGAACTTCACGCCGTACCAGCCCTCGGAGACCTGGGGGCCCGAGACGCCGAGGCCCAGCCGGAACCGGCCGCCGGAGAGGGTGTCCAGGGTCGCCGCGGTCATCGCGGTCATCGCCGGGGTGCGGGCCGGGATCTGGAAGATGGCCGAGCCGACGTCGATCCGCTCGGTCCTGGCCGCGACGAACGACAGCACGGTGGCCGCGTCCGACCCGTAGGCCTCGGCCGCCCAGCAGACCGAGTAACCGAGCCGGTCGGCCTCCTGCGCGACGGCGACGTTGTCGGCGTCCATGCCGAGTCCCCAGTAGCCGAGGTTGATACCGAGTCGCATGGCACTGCCTTCCAGTCAGGTGTTCCGTGAGGGTAACCGGGCGTCCGGCGGCCATGCTACTGGCCGGTAGCGGTGACCCGGGTCACATTCGGGCCGCGCCCCGGACGACCGGGCGGGCGGTGATCGTTCTGCGGGTCTGCACACCTGCCCGGGCACCGGCCGCTACGCTCAGCCGACGTGGGGGCGCCATGCCCCACCTGCGCGTTTGCCCCCCGATCTCCCCCAGATCTCCCCCCGACGTCCGCCCGATGTCCCCTCGATATCGGCCAGTGAGAGGGCCCGTCCGATGGAAAAGCGTCACCTCGGCCGCACCGGGCTGCAGGTCTCCCGGCTCGGCCTCGGCACCATGACCTGGGGCCGCGACACCGACGAGCAGACGGCCGCCGAGCAGCTCAAGGAGTTCGTGGACGCCGGCGGCGACCTGGTCGACACCGCCGACGTCTACGCCGACGGCGACGCCGAGTACCTGCTCTCCCGGCTCACCGACAGCCTGATCCCCCGCTCCGACCTGGTCATCGCCACCAAGGCGGGCAGCGTCCCCGCCTCCGGCCGCCGTTTCGACGGCTCCCGCGGCCACCTGCTCGCCGCCCTCGACGCCTCGCTGCGCCGGCTCGGCACCGACTACGTCGACCTCTGGCAGGTGCACGCCTTCGACCCGGCCACGCCGGTCGAGGAGACCCTCAGCGCCCTGGACATCGCCGTCGCCTCCGGGCGCGCCCGGTACGTCGGGGTCTGCGACTACAGCGGCTGGCAGCTCGCCAGGGCGGCCACCTGGCAGAACGCCCACCACGGCCGGGTCCCGCTGGCCGGCGCGCAGCTGGAGTACTCGCTGCTCCAGCGCGGGATCGAGCGGGAGGCGGTGCCCGCCGCGAAGGACGGCGGGGTCGGCCTGCTCGCCTCCTCCCCGCTCGGGCGCGGCGTGCTCACCGGGAAGTACCGGCACGGCGTCCCGCAGGACTCGCGCGGCGCCTCGCCGTACCTCACCGGGTTCGTGCAGCCGTACCTCGGGGAGCGGTCCCGACGGATCGTGGACGCCGTCGCCACCGCCGCCGACGGGCTCGGCAGCAGCCCGCTGGCGGTGGCACTGGCGTGGGTCCGGGACCGGCCCGGGGTGGCGAGCGCGCTGGTCGGTGCGCGGACGGTGGCGCAGTTGCAGGCGTCGTTGTCGGTGGAGGCACTTACGCTTCCGAGTGAGATCCGCGGTGCGCTCGACGACATCTCGGCGCCGGTCCACCGCTACCCCGACCAGGGCTGGAGCGAGCTGTAGGACGGCCCGCCCCCGCCCCGCGACCCGACGGACCGGACCCGACCCCGTAACGAACGACGTGATGTAGTGCCTGTGGCCGTCCGTACCGCCTGCGGCGTCCGTACGGCCCGCCGGCGTGTGCCGACCCTGTAGTACCGAACCGACCGATCGTCGGCCCGGCCGCCCCGCGCGGCGCGCGGCCGGCCCGAACCTGCCGACCGCCCGCACGACGGGGCGGCCGGTGCCCAGCAGTGGAGTTGAGCTTTTGTGGAGCGAACGATGAGTGACACGGAGAACGGCGCTCCGGAGGAGACTTCGGCGACCCCGGGCACCGGCGGCTCCGCCGCCGTCCCCGCACCCTCTCCCGACCCCTCGTCCACGCCCGCACCTGCGTCCGCGTCTGCGCCCGCGTCCGTCCCTGCGCCCGCGTCCGACGACGAGGCCGGCAAGGCCGACAAGGCGGCGGCCGTGGCGGCGCTGGCCGAGGCGGTCCGGGCCGTCGGGCGGCCCGGCGGGGGCGACCGCGGCGGCAGCAGGGACGGTGGCGGGGCGGCCGGCACCACATCGGCGGCCGGGTCCCCCGCCGCTCACCGGGCTTCCGCCACCGAGGCTCCGACCGATCGGCCCGCGCCCGGGAGCGCCGCGACCGCAGCCGCCGGGCCCGTCACCGACGAGCAGCGGGACCAGGCGCTGCGGGACACGGCCGAGGTGCTCGCCGCAGGCGGCGCCCCGGCCGACCTGGCACCGGCCGCCGTGGCCGCGTTCGGCGACGGCGCCGCCGAGCAGCTGCGCAGGGACCCGTGGGCGGTACTGACCCTGCCCGCCGTCCGGCCCGAGCACGCGGACGGCTTCGCCCGCGGCCTGCTCGGCCCCGAAGCCGGTCCCGGCGACCCGCGCCGCGCCCAGGCGCTGGTCGGCTGGCTGCTGGAGCAGGCGGCCCTGCGCGGCCACTCGGCCCTGGAGATCGGCGAGGTCACGGCCGGACTCGACCGCCTCGGCGTGCCGGACTCCGCCGCCGCCGTCCAGGCCGCCGTACTCGACGGCCGGGCGATGCCCTTCCAGGAGGAACTCACCGGCGCCGAGGCCCACACCACCGGCGCCGACGACGAGGAGGACGAGCCGCCGACCCGCACGCTGCTCACGCTGGAGCGGCTGGCGCTGGCGGAGGAGAGCCTGGCGGACGGGCTGGTCCGGCTGATGTCGACCTTCGTTCCGGGGGAGGACCCGGCGGACGAGGACACCCGCGAGGACACGGGCGGGGACGCCGGCGGGGAGCAGGCCGCCGCCGAGCCTTCCGAGGGATCGTCGGAGGAGTCGTCCGGCGACTCGTCGAACGACTCGTCCGACGGCGAGGACGACGGGACCCTGGCCAACGAGGAGGGCCCGGCCGCCGCAGAGGCCGCCGCGGGGACCGCCGACACCGGGCAGTCCCCCGAGGAGTTCCCCGAGCCGCCCCTCGCACCCGGTCCGACCGCCTGGGAGGAGGCCGCCGCCGCAGCCCCGTCCTCCTCCGCGACCGCCCTGATCCGGGCCACCGCCGAGAGCGCCCTCGTCCTGCACACCGGCGGCGAGGCCGCCCGCGCCGAACCCGCCGCCCTGCTGACCGCCGCCACCGGCCTCGGTCTGCGCGCCTGGGCCGCCACCTGGACCGACCAGGGCCGGACCGCCTTCGCCGCGCTCACCGGGGCACCCGGCACCGCGCCCGTCGTCACCCTGGCCGAACTCCTGGCCGGCGTGGCCGGACCGGGGCGCTCCCCGGACGGCTCGCTCGCGCTCGACGTCCTGATCGTCCTGGACGCCCCGCTGCTGGACGTCGAACTGGCCGCCACCCTGCTGGAGTCGCTGGCCGACGGCACCCGGCTGGTGCTCAGCGGCGACCCGGGCCAGCTCTGGTCGGCGGGCCCCGGCCGGTTCTTCGCCGACCTGCTCACCGCCAAGGTCTGCCCGGCGGTGGCCTCCCGGACGCCGGACTTCGGCCCGATCGGCGAGCTGGTCTCCGGCATCGGCATCGGCGAGCTCCAGCCGGTCGACGCGCCCGACAAGGAGGTGGTCATCCTGACCGCCAAGGACGGCGGCGAGGCCGTCCACCGGGCCATCCAGCTGCTCACCGACTCCATCCCGCGCGCCCTCGGCATCCCGGCCGAGCAGGTGGTGCTGCTCACCCCCGGCCACGGCGGCACCGCCGGCACCCGGGCCCTGAACGCCGCGGCCAAGGCCAGGCTCAACCCGGGCCCGGGCCGGTTCGGCGGCTTCGACCCGGGCGACCGGGTGGCCGACTCGCCCGCCCCCGGCCACACCCGCCTGGCCCGGGTGGTCGACGGTGACGCCACCGGCCTGCACCTGGAGTACACGGACGGCGCCCGCCGGACGGTCCCGCCGGCCGAGGCCGCCCGGCTCCGGCACGGCTGGGCCTTGACCGTCCACCAGGCGGTCGGCCGCCGCTGGCCGGGTGCCGTGGTCGTCCTGCCCGACGACGCGGCCGCGGCGCTCACCCGCCAGTGGGTCTACACCGCCTTCGGCCGCGGCGAACGCCACCTCTCGGTGGTCCACGCCGCCGGCCCGGCGCTCCCCCAGGCGGTCACCGAGCGCCCGGCGTCGCCCCGCACCACCCGGCTCCGCGCCGTCCTGGCCGAGAACGCCGCCCAGGCGTACTGACCCGGCCCCCGCCGGCCGCACCCACGGGCCGCCCCACGGGAGGGCTCCTCGTTCACGAGGGGCCCTCCCGTCGCGTTCCGTCACCCTCACCGTTCGCCCGCCGCCGGCCCGGCCCCCGTCCCGGCCGCCGGTCCGGCCGGGACGGGGGCGGCGCACGCCGGCCGTTCGCCGCGGGGTCCATGAGCACAAGTCATCATTCCGGTAGAAATCAAGCCTTGGACGCATGGCACCAGCTCGGCGGAGGGTGGAGGCAGTTCGCCAGCCCGTCCCCCGGCGAACCCGGACCGACCGAGGAGTGCCGCCCATGGATCTTCAGCTCACCGACAAGGTGGTCGTCGTCACCGGCGCCTCCGCCGGGATCGGCGAGGCCACCGTGCGGCTGCTCGCCGCCGAGGGCGCGGTCGTGGTCGGCGTCGCCCGCTCGCCGGAGGGCGTCCCGGCACTCGGCGAGCGGGTGGAGGCCGTGGCCGCCGACGTGACCGACCCCGGCGCCGCCGACCGCGTCGTCGGGCACGTGCTGGCCCGGCACGGGCGGCTGGACGCCCTGGTGAACAACGCCGGCGGCCTGGACGCCCGGCCCGGCTTCCTGGAGGTCACCGACGAGCAGTGGCGCGCCACCTTCGACCTCAACTTCCACTCCGCGGTCCGGATGAGCCGCGCCGCCGTACCCGCGCTGCTGCGCGGGGGCGGCTCGCTGGTGCACCTCGCCAGCGAAGCCGCCCGGCTGCCCGACAGCCCGCTGGTGGACTACGCGGCTGCCAAGACCGCCCTGCTCTCGCTCTCCAAGTCACTCGCCGTGGAGTTCGGCCCGCGCGGCGTCCGCTCCAACGTGGTCTCCCCCGGCCCGACCCGGACCCGGCTCTGGGACGCGCCCGGCGGCTTCGCCGAGCAGCTCGCCGAGGGCTTCGGGCTGCCCGTCGAGGCGGCCGTCGACCACTTCGTCCGCGAGGTCCGGCGCCTGCCGAGCGCCCGGCTGGGCACGCCCGAGGACGTCGCCCGGGTGGTCGCCTACCTGGTCTCGCCGCTCGCCCGGCAGGTCACCGGCGCCGAGTGGGCCGTCGACGGCGGCGCGCTGCGGCAGCTCTGACCGGCCGGGGGCACCTTCACGGCGCCCGCCGTTCGCCGTTCGCCGTTCGCCGTTCGCCGTTCGCCGTTCGCCGCCCACCGTCCTACGAGAGGAATGTCCGAAACCATGCGCTCGCCGAAGCGTCTCCGCACCGCCGCCCTCGCCGCCGCCGGTCTGCTCGCCGCCGTCGTCGCACTCGGCACCACCACTGCCACCGCCCAGGGTTCCGCGGACGCCCGCGGCTCCGGTGCCGGCGCGGCCTCCGCCCGGGCCTGGCGCCTGGTGGACCGCTCGCCGGAGCTCGTCCGGCCGCGCGCCCTGACCGTCGACGGGTCGCTGAGCAAGCGCCGGGCCGCCCAGGAGATCCGGCTCGCGCAGCAGCTCTACACCTTCTGGAACACCGGGGAACAGCGCCACCTGGACGCCGCCGTCGACCGGGGATTCCGGGACAACACCCTCCCGGACGGCCGCCCGCAGGGCCCGGCGGGCCCCGCCTTCGCCTCCCGCGCCTTCCGCGCGGCCGTACCGGACCTCACCTGCGAGCTCGCCGACCTACTGATCACCGGCGACATGATCACCGCCCGCCTGGTCTTCCGCGGCCACTTCACCGGAGTCTTCGACGGCGTGGCCGGGCGAGGGCAGCGGGTCGAGTTCAACGCGATCGACATCCAGCACGTCGGGACCGACCGGATCACCGAGGACTGGCACATCGAGGACAACCGGACGCTGCTCGCCCAACTCGGCGCCGCCGCCCGCTGAGCGTCCGTACGGACGGTCCGGCGCGCGTCACTCGGCGCCCGTCACTCGCGCACGGGGTCGGTACCGGGGAGGCTGCCTCGGTCCACCCCCGACCCGCCCGCGCCGCCCGCGACCCGCCCGCCCCGCCCGCGCCCCGGTGTTCGGGCCGACGGGCGGGGGGCGGGTGCGGGGCGGGCGAGGACCGGACGCGCGGGTCAGTCGTCGAGGTCCTCGTCGTCGTAGACCTCGCTGACGTCGAAGCGGCAGATCAGCAGCTGCGGATCCGCGTGCTCGAAGGGTTCCGGCAGCCACTCCCCCGGCTCGGTCGGCTCGGCCGCGGCCACCCAGAGCGTCGAGTCGGCCTCCTCCAGCCCGAACTCCTCGCTGCGGGCGGCGATCTCGTCCGGCTCGAACTCGCCGAACAGCACGCCGATCGCGGCGTTCACCCCACCACTGTCCGCGCCTCCGCCGGGGGTCAGCGAATCGTCCAGCCGCTCCGCCTGGGCGCGCAGCCGCTTCGGGTCGACGATGTGGTAGTCGCGGCGGATCAGCACGCTGATCGCCTCGGGCTGCTCGGGGCCGTGGTACCCGCCCGGGCCCTCGTCACCGGGGACCTCGAAGGGGGTGACCTCGTCGTAGACCTCGTACAGGATTTGGTCGTACGCGATCGCCGCCGTCGCCAGCTGCTCGTAGGCGGTGGACACAGCGGAGTCGTCCACTGCGGTCGGGGTCGACACCGCTTCCAGATGACGGTCGATGGCGGCCTTGACCGCCTCGGCGGCGGCGCGTACCTCGGCAATGGTGGGCTGCGCGGCATCAGACATGGTGCAGACGCTATCTCCCCTCGGTGCCGGTACGCACAGCGGTTGTCACCTACACCCGCGATTTCACCGCAACTTCCTCCGTGATGTCCGTTCCGCGTGCTTCTGTCCCCGCGGTCCACCCGCCCCCCGGGGGCGCGGGACGGGCCTGCTGAGCCGTACGGGTGTCGCTTCACGAGCCGCGTTCGGGGTATGCCGACCACAGGCGCAACGGAACTGATGCACTGTCAGTCACAGGTCGGGGGCCGCCGGCCGACCCGGCGGGAGGACGGCGGGCATCGCGGCCGAAAATACCCGGGCCGGTTGTCGGAGCCAGGCCGTAGGCTTGCCCGCAGGTGTCCCACAGGAGGAGAATCTTGACCCCACCGCAGCCGGTCCGGCAGCCGGAGTACGAGTACCAGTCACTGCGCATGCCTCGCGGGACGTCCCGCAACGCGGCACGCCAACTACTCACCGATCACGCCGAGTACGGACACTGGGAACTGGACAGGCTTCGCCTGTTCCCGGACGGCAGCCGAACCGTGCTGCTGCGCCGGCGGATCATCCGGCAGGTCCGGAGCTGGTGACGGCTTCCACCTGTTGAGACGGCGTGTTGCCGTCTCCGACCGACCTCTTCACCGACTCCCCCGGGCTGCCCCAGGGCCGGTCTTCCGCTGTTCCGCGGCCGGCTCGCTCCGGCCGGTCCGCTCCGGCGTCGGCTCCCCGCCCGCCCTCTCGCCGGGGCCTCCTTCCGTTCCGGACCCCGGCCCCGCCCTCCCGCCGTCCTCCTGCCATGCCTCGCCGCGCGTCCGCGAC
>NZ_JBHXKE010000135.1:4749-25649 GCF_042722765.1 Kitasatospora sp. NPDC058406 | reverse complement strand
GAGTAGTGGGCGAAGACGTCCGGGCCGCCACCCTCCTGCTCGATGAAGCCGAAGCCCTTTTCCGCGTTGAACCACTTCACGGTGCCATTAGCCATAAAAAAAATCTCCTTCAAGGGCTGTCCGGAGCCCGCACGGTGCAGACTCCGAGTCGCCGCGATGATGACCCGCCCGGGGAAGAGCCGGGGAAACAAAAAATGCGCCTGCGCAAAACACCAGCAGGCGCACACAAAGTTCATGGGAACCACTACTGCAACTAACAACGACTCTAGCAGGCCCGAGCCCGCTTCGGTGGAACCTTTCACTCCCGGCTCCTCCGGAGACTCCCCCCTCGGGCCGCCGATCCGACCCGCCGGAGGCAGCGGCACACCGCGTGACCAGCGACGTTGCCGTCCCCGACGGACTCCTCCCCCCGCCGGAAATTTCCTCACCGGTGCGACATCGCCGGGAGCGGACGGGGCACGGGCGCGCCCCCGCGCCACCGGGCCCGCGCTGGCCGCCGCCGACCGCTCCCGCCCCCCGCCGGCACGGCGGCCGCCTCGAACGGTGGGAACGGCGTTCGGGCTTGACCGAATCGAAGTCAACCCGAGGGTCCGCTCCCGCAATTTCCGGCGCATACTGAGGGGAATGACGAAACCACCAGCAGTCCGCCGGCCCCTGCCCACCAGCCCCTTCAAAGCTCCTGTCGAGGCACCTCGCAAGCGGTTCGCCGTGGGCGACCGTGTCACCCACGACCGCTACGGCCTCGGCCGTGCCATCGAGGTCGAAGGCGACGGGGACATCGCCGTACTCGTCGACTTCGGTTCACGGCAGGAACGCATCACCCAGCCGTACACCTCGATGTTCAAGCTCTGACCACGAGGCCCCGGGGCGGCCCGGGGCCTCCTCACACCCTGGCGCGAAGCCGCGCCGCCGTCCCCGCCGTCGCACCCGCACGTCCGACCGCGCAGTGACGCGGCCCGTGGGGCGCCGGCGGCTTCACGGTGCCACGGTCAGCCCGGCCGAGGCGGCGCCCCGGCTCAGCACGACCGACCGGATGTGGTCGAGCGCCCGGGCGTAGTCGGCCCGACCGGGGTCACTACGGGCGGCCTCCCGCAGGTCGAGAACGCGGTAGGGCGGGCCGAGGTCCGTCACCTGGGGGACGAACTCGGCCTTGGCGACCGTCCATCGCCGCCCCGGTGCGCCCGGCGGGGCGAAGGTGAAGCGGGCGATCGAGCTCCAGTTGCCGCGCGGATCCTCGGCGCCGTCGTAGGTGAACATGTGCCCGGCGAGCTGGTCGCCGAGGCCGTACACCGTCCAGGTGTCGTTGATCTTCTCGTACGCCTGCGGGATGTGCGCGTGTGTACCGAGGACCAGGTCGATGTCGGACCGGCCCTCGCCCTGCCCGGCGGACAGGTCGCGGGCCAGGGTGAGCTGCTGGTCGTTCGGCGCGTCCTGCCACTCGGTGCCCCAGTGGACGCTGACCACCACGACGTCCGCACCGCCCGCCCGGGCCGCGCGCGCGTCGGCGAGGATCCGCTCCCGGTCGATCAGGTTGACCGCCCAGGGTCGGCCCGCCGGCAGCGGGATCCCGTTGGTGCCGTAGGTGTAGGCGAGTTGCGCCACGGTGGCGTCGCCCGCCCGGAGCAGCGCGGGCTTCCCCGCCTCGGCCTCGTCGCGGGCCGAGCCGGTGTGCGCCAGGCCCACGGCGTCCATCGCGTCGAGGGTGCGCCGGATACCGGCCGCCCCGTCGTCGAGGGTGTGGTTGGAGGCGGTGTCGCAGGAGGCGTAACCGGCGTCCTTGAGTGCCCGGGCGACCTGCGGCGGCGACTTGAAGGCCGGGTATCCGGTGAACGGCCCGCCGTCGGCGCCGTAGACGGTCTCCATGTGGCAGATGGCGAGGTCCGCGCCGCTGATCAGCGGCTTGACGCCGGCGAACATCCTGCTGAAGTCGTAGCCGTCGCCGCCGGCGTCCTCCTCGGCCTGCCGGATGATCTCGGTGTGCGGCAGCACGTCACCGGTGGCGACCAGCGTGAACGGCCGTGGTCCGGCGGGCGACCCGGTCGCCGTGGGGCTCGGGGCCTCCACCGGCGGCGGAGCGGCCGGGGAGCCGCAGCCGGTGAGGGCGAGGAGCAGCGCGACGGCCGCCGTGGGGGCCGGTCGGCGGGGCAGACGCATGATCGACTCGTCTCGTGGTCGGAAGGAACGGCCGGACCGCAGCCGAACCGCAGCCGGGCCGGAGCCGGACCTCCGACTATGCGACGGCCCGGCCGCTCCCCCGCCTCCCCCACGCCCTGCTGTCCTCCGGGCGGATCCACCGACGCGGGCACCGCGGTCGGCCGGTCCGGGGCGCCGCCGAGCCGGGCTCCCCTCGTGCGCCGGGCTTTCGGCACCGGCACCGAGTGCCTCGGAAGGCGGCGGGGACGGCCCCCCTCCTAGCATGGGAGGTGGTGTGATGCCGACCGGAGAGAGGTGCCCGGTGAACGAGCAGAGCATGATCGAGACGGTCCGATCGGTCTACGCGGCCTTCGGCAGCGGCGACGTACCGGGGATCCTGGCCAGGCTCGGCGAGGACGTCGACTGGGCCTCGGAGACGACGTCCACCGCCGCACCGTGGTACGGCGTGCGCCACGGGAAGGCCGAGGTCGCCGAGTTCTTCGAGCAGTTCGGTTCGGCGATGGCGGTGGAGGAGTTCACCCCGCTGGTCTTCGCCGCGAACGACACCGAGGTGCTGACCGTGGTGCGGATGCGGGCTGCCCGCCGGGCCGGCGGGCAGCGGCTGGAGATGAACCTCCACCACCGGTTCGGGTTCCGTGACGGGATGATCGTCCACTACCGCGGCACCGAGGACACCGCGCAGACCGTGGCGGCCTTCGGCTCCTGACCGCTCCGCGCCCCGGGACTCGTCCACGGCCCGTCGTGACCGCCGGATCCCCCGACCGGCCGGCTGCCGGCCCGGCCGGCCGGGCCCCTCGCCCGGGTCCGCTCGGACGTCCGACACGGCGGAGGACCCCGGCGCACGGAGAACCCCGGCTCACGGAGGACGCCGCGCGAGGGGTCAGCCGTGCCGCCAGCGCTCGGCCGCCCGGATCAGGTCCTGGCCGACGTGGTCGAGGAACGCCCCCATGCCGTCGAGGCGGCGACCGACCGGCGACTTCACCCCGAGGATTCCCGCACCCTCGCGCGCGACCTGCGCGAGGACGGTGTCCACCCGGGCACCGGCGATCATCGCGCGGACCCAGACGTCCTCGTCGATCACGTACGTGTCGCGCCGTTCCCGCGGGTCGCGCCGACGGCGGATCAGTTCCTGTCCCTCCAGGTAGCCGACCGCCTTGGAGACGGTGGCCGGGCTGACCTTCAGACGTTCGGCGAGTTCCGCCGCCGTGAGGCTTCCGTGGTCGCTGGTGCACAGGCAGGCGAGGACACCGGCCGGCATCCGCGGGAGGCCCCCGTTGACCAGGAACCCGATGAACTGTTCCTGGAACGCCCGCAGTTCCTGCGGGAACGCGGGGTCGGGCGGCTCGGGCGCCCCGGCCGACCCGGGAGCCGCCGGGAGGGCCGCTCCGCGGCGGGCCCGGCGCCGGGTGGCCAGCTGGGCGCCGTCGGCGCGGTAGCCGCTCGGGCCGCCGTTGCGCGTGACCTCACGGGTGACGGTCGAGGTCGGCCGCTCCAGCCCCTTGGCGATCTCGCTGTACGAGAGTCCGCCGGCCAGCCCAGCGGCGATCTGTCGGCGGTCCTGGTGGGTGAGCCTGCCTCGGGGCATGGTCGGTCGCTCCTGATGTGGTCGCGTACGTGGTTCCGGGGGCGGAATCGAGGTGCGTTCACCGCCATGCCATTGCAATGAGCCACCGCTTCCGGTTGCATTCATCGGCATTTCCATTGCAACAATTGCGCGAGATATGGCGGATTAAGCACCGAAATTCCCCCTCATGTCAATTGACCCCACAGTGAACGCAACATAGCTTTTCCTTCCCGGGCAACGAACCGACCCGGCCGGGGGCGACGCCGCCCCGCACCACCGCGCCGCACCGTGCCCGCCGTTCGCGGCCACCTCGATCCGGCGGCGCCGGGAGCCGCGTGGCACCCGGAGCGACAGAAACGGCTGAAGATCATGGGAAAGCTCATCCACCGCGCGCCCCGGCCCGTCGCCGGCCGGGCCCGGAGCGCGCGTTCCGCGGCGGCACCGGACCCGCCGCCCGTACCGCCGGGAGCCGCGCGGGCGGGGGTCCGGCCGGCAGCCCGGCGGGCGCCGGTGACGGGTCAGGCGAGCGAGTCGATCCAGCGCTCCAGCCGGCGCCCCTCGACGGCCATCAGTTCGGGGTCGCGGAGGGTGTTGGTGAGCAGCGAGATCCCCTGGTACGCGGCCACCAGCGCGACCGCGAGTTCACGGGAGTCGTCGCGGCCCATCGCCTCGAACTGGACCTCCGCCCAGTCGATGAGCTGCCGCATGACCTCCGCGACGGACTCGTCGAGGCCGTCGGCCCGCTTGTCGAGCTCCGAGGCGAGGCTTCCGGTGGGGCAGCCGTAGAGCGCGGTGAGCTCGCGCTGGTCGACCCAGCCGCTCAGGAGCGCCTTCAGCCTCTCCCTGGGCCCGGGCAGGGCGTCGAGCGTGTCGATCACGGCCCGGAGGCCCTGGGCGTGCGCGGAGATGGCCGCCTCGACCAGCTCGTTCTTGGTCTTGAAGTAGTAGTAGACGTTCCCGACGGGGACGTCCGCCGCCCTGGCGATGTCGGCCAGCGTGGTCTGTTCGACGCCCTTCTCGTGCAGCACCTGCGCCGCGGCGGCCGCCAGCCGCTCCCGCTTGCCCGACGATCGCCGGGTGTTCCTTGAGTCAGTCACCTGACTGACTGTAGACGCCTGACGCGGCGTCGGCTACTGTCTCACCTGAGTCAGCCAACTAACTTACCCGGCTGGCCCGCCCGATTGCCTTGCCTATGGGGGTTCTTGTGATTGTTGTGACGGGTGCGACCGGTAACGTCGGCCAGGAGCTCGTGCGGCTCCTCGTCGGAGCCGGCGAGCAGGTGACGGCCGTGTCCCGGAACCCGGGTCGACTGCCTGACGGGGTCGAGCACGTCGAGGCCGACCTCGCCGACCCGAAGAGTCTGGGCGCCGCCCTCGACGGAGCCGCGGCCCTGTTCCTGCTCGTCGCCGGCGACGACCCGCAGGGTGTCCTCGATCTCGCCGCGGCGAGCGGGGTGCGGCGCGTCGTCCTGCTCTCCTCGCAGGGCGCCGGGACACGGCCGGAGGTCTACGGCCACCCCGCCGCGTTCGAGGACGCCGTGCGCCGCTCGGGTCTCGACTGGACGATCCTGCGCTCCGGCGGCCTGAACTCGAACGCCTTCGCCTGGGCCGAGTCGATCCGTGCGCAGCGGACGGCCGCCGCGCCCTTCGGCGACGTCGGGCTGCCCACCGTCGACCCGGCGGACGTCGCCGCGGTCGCGGCCGCGGTCCTGCGCGAGGACGGCCACGCGGGCCGGACGTACGAGCTCACCGGACCGGCCGTGGTCACCCCGCGCGAACGGGCCGCGGCGATCGGCGCGGCGCTGGACGCTCCGGTGCGGTTCGTCGAGCAGACCCGCGCCGAGGCCCGCGCGCAGATGCTGGCGTTCATGCCCGAGCCGGTGGTGGAGGGCACCCTCGCCATCCTCGGCGAGCCGCTGCCCGCCGAGCAGGCGATCAGCCCCGACGTCGAGCGCGTCCTCGGCCGGGCGCCGCGGACCTTCGCGCAGTGGGCCGGCCGCACCGGCCCCGCCTTCCGCTGAACCACCCTTCCGGCTCGCGCACTTGAGAGGAACGTAGCGCCTTGCCCGTTCGACCTGTACTCGACTCCACCATGTTCCACCGGGAGGTCGGCGCCGGTGCGCCGATGGTCTTCCTGCACGGCAACCCCACCTCCTCCCACCTCTGGCGGGACGTCCTCCCCGCCGTCGGCACGCCGGGCCGGCTCCTCGCCCCGGACCTGATCGGCATGGGCGAGTCGGGCAAGCCCGATCTCGCGTACACCTTCGCCGACCAGGCCCGCTACCTGGACGCCTGGTTCGACGGACTCGGCCTGGAGGACGTGGTGCTGGTCGGGCACGACTGGGGCGGCGCGCTGGCGTTCGACTGGGCCGCCCGGCACCCCGGGCGTGTGCGCGGCATCGCGTTCACCGAGACCATCGTCAAGCCGATGGCCTGGGAGGAGTTCCCCGAGGGCGGCCGCCGGCTGTTCCGGGCGATCAGGACGCCCCAGGTGGGCGAGGCCATGATCCTCGACGACAACGCCTTCGTCGAGCAGTTGCTGCCCGGCTCGGTCGCCACTCCCCTCTCCCCCGCCGATCTGGACGTCTACCGCCGCCCCTACCCCACCCGGGAGAGCCGCCGACCGCTGCTCCAGTGGCCGCGGTCGATGCCCCTCGACGGCGAACCCGCCGACGTCGTGTCCAGGATCCGGGCCTACGACCGCTGGTTGGCGACCAGCGCGGACGTCCCCAAACTGCTGATCGCCTTCGCGCCCGGCCCCGGCGCCATGATGGGCCCGGAGATCGTCGACTGGTGCGCGGCGAACATCGCCGGCCTCGACATCGAGCACAGCGACGCGGTCGCCGGACACCACACGCCGGAGGACCAGCCCCTCGCGATCGCCGCCGCGATCGCCGCCTGGGCGGACCGTCACAAGCTTCGCCGCGACCCCTCGCCCGACGAGGCCCGGCGAGACCCGAAGCACCACCCACTCCCCGGAGGATTCGCATGACCGCACCACGCAAGATCGTGACCGGCCTGTTCATCTCGCTGGACGGCGTCGTGGAGGCGCCGGAGACCTGGCACTTCCCGTTCATGAACGACGAGATGGGCGCCGCGGTCGGCCAGATGCACGCCGAGGCCGACACGCTGCTCCTGGGCCGGAAGACCTACGAGACGTTCGCCGCCGTCTGGCCGCACCGGAGCGGTGAGATGGCCGACGCCATCAACGGCATCCGCAAGCTGGTCGCCTCCACCACCCTCACCGGCACCGACTGGAACAACTCGGCCGTCATCGAGGGCGACGTCGTCGCCGCGGTCAAGGAGCTCAAGCAGCAGCCGGGCGGGAACATCAACCTGACCGGCAGCATCGGTCTGACCCGCACCCTGCTGGAGGCGGGGCTCGTCGACGAGCTGCGCCTGCTCGTCCACCCGATCGTGCTGGGCACCGGGCTGCGGCTCTTCGCCGAGGGCTCCGCCCGGGTGCCGCTGCAGCTCACCCGCTCGACCGCCTTCTCCACCGGCGTGCTGGACCTGAGCTACCGGCCGGCCTGACCGGAGGGTGCCTGCCCGCCACGTGCTGCGGGCAGGCGCCCCGAGCGGGTACCGCCGGACGGCCGCGCGGATCCGGAGACCGCGGACCACAAACCACAGACCGCGGACCGACGGGTCGTCACCGTCCGCCCCTCGGTCCCGACCTCGTACCGGCCGCCCCACCCGGGCGGTCGCCGCGCACCTGATCCGACGGCCCTCCCGACGGCCCGTCCGGTCCGCACCCGTGAAGCACGGAGAAATGGATGCTGGTCATGTTGGACCTTCCGCTGTACCTGGCCTTCGTGACCGCCGCACTGGCCCTGTGCGTCACTCCGGGCCCCGACATGGTGTTCGTGGTCGCCATGGGCGGCCGCGGCGGGCCGGCCGCGGGGGTGATGGCCGCCCTGGGAGTGGCCTTCGGGGCGACGGTGCACGCCCTGGCCGCCATGCTCGGACTGTCGTCGCTGTTCGCCCACCTGCCGGCGCTCTACGACGTGCTGCGCTGGGCGGGCGCGGCCTATCTCGTCCTCCTCGCCGTCCAGGCGTTCCGCGACCGGTCGCCCCTCGGCGCCGACGGCGGTGACGACGGGGCCCCCGTGCCCGGCCGGCTGCGCGCCTTCTCGAAGGGCGCCGTGACGAACCTGCTCAACCCCAAGGTGATCATGTTCAACATCGCGTTCCTGCCGCAGTTCGTGAGCCCCGGCCTGGGGCACGTCACGGGTCAACTCCTGCTCCTCGGCCTGACGATGGTGGCTGTCGGGCTGGCCGTCGACATCACGGTGGGCGTGCTGTCGGGCAGGCTGGCGGCTCTCCTGCGTCGAAGCACCCGGGCGGCGCGGGGGCTGAACGTCCTCAGCGGTGCAATCTTCGGCGCGCTGGCCGTCCGGCTGGTCACCGCCCCGGAGTAGCCGGCCACGTCGCCGCGTCCCGGCCTGGCGGCGCCCCCGCTGCCTCTATGGGCAGACAAGCCAGGCAAAAGCAGCATCCCCCGGCCGGACCGGCCGACCGTCGTGCAAGATGGGGCCGGTTCGATTGGTCCAGACCAAAAACAGATCGTGGCGACAAGACCCCGACTCTGTACCGCACTTGGTCTCGTGACGCGCGCCCCTCCATCTCCGGAGGGTGCCGAGGGGAGCGATGGATGGTACTGGCGGGGGTGAGGCGCCGGATCGGCCGGCACGGACTGGTACTGGCGGCCTTGGCCGTGAGCATCCTGGTGGCGACGGCGGTGCTGTCCGCAGTGACCGGGCTGGCCCAGTCGGCCGCCACCGCCGGAGTGCGCCAGCGGCTCGACGCCGACGCCGGGCGCTCGGTCGAGGTGACCGCACGCTGGACGGCGCCGGGCCTGCCCGCGGCCGACCGCGCGGTGCACTCGGCGCTGGTCCGGACGATGGCCGGCACCCCGTTCCGCACCGAGACGGCGCAGCGCGGCATCGGCACCGTCGACCTCCCGCTGCCGCCCAACGGGCGCCGCTGGGCCACCGAAACCGTGCTCTCCGGCCGCCTGGCGGTGCTGCCGACTCCCGACCGCTTCGCTCAACTGCGCAGCGGCACCTGGCCGGACGCGCCCGAGGCCGCCCCGGCCGCCGGCGACGGGCTGCGCGTCGCCCTCCCCGAGACCACCGCCGACCGGCTCGGCCTGGACAGCGGCAGCACCACGACCATCCGCACGCCCGGCACCGGCGAACCGCTCCGGTTCACCGTGACCGGCGTCTACCGGCCCGACCCGGACGCCGCCGCGTTCTGGACCGGCCTCGGCGGCCCCGACGCCGCGGAGCAGGCCCTCGTGCTGGTCGACGGCGCCCGGCTGGCCGCGCTGCCCGGATTCACCGGCCGTATGCTCGCCGTCTGGCTGGCCCTTCCCGACACCGGGCGGTCGAGCCTGTCCGAACTCACCGCGCTGCGCGACCGGGTGACCGTCTTCGCCCGCTCGGACACGGCCCGCTCGGTCTACCGCGGCGCCGAACCGGCCCTGACCAACACCGCGGTACGCAGTACACTGCCCGCCGCGGTCGACCGGCAGGTGGTGCCGGTCCTGACGGCCAGGGCCGAGATCGCCGTACCGCTCGGCCTGCTCGCCCTGCTCGCCTCGGTGGTCCTCGTCCTGACCGCCCGTCGCCTGGCCGACGCGGTCGCCGGCGAACACGCGCTCCAGAGCTCCCGGGGTGCGGGCGCGGCGCGGCTGCTCGCGGCGGCGGCCGGTGAGTGGGCGCTGGCCGCGGTGCCGGCGGCGGTCGGCGGGGTGCTGCTGGCCGAGCCGCTGCTGGCTGCCGTGCTGCGCGGCGTCGGGGCCGACGGCCTGGCCGCAGGCGACGGCCGAACCGTCTGGTGGGCCGCCGGCTTCGTCCTCCTGGTACAGGGCACGGCTCTGCTGCTGCCGCTCGCCCGGCAGGCGACGGACCCGGGTGCCCAGCGGGCACTGCGGGCACGCAGTCCGCGCCGGCTGGGTCTGCAGCGGGCCGGTGCGGACCTGGCACTGCTCGCCGTGGCGGCGTTCGGATACTTCCAACTCGACCGCTACGAGGGCGTGGTGGTGAAGAACGCCGGCGTCGGGTTCGACTCCTCGGTCGACCTGACCCTGGTACTCGCCCCGGTGGCCATGGCGGTGGCCGGGGCCGTCCTGATGCTGCGGGTGCTGCCGGCGGTGAAGCGGCTGCTGGAGCGGTCGGCCCGGCGGGCCCGCGGCCTGGTCCTGCCCCTGGGCGCCTGGCGGCTGAGCCGCGACGCCGGCCGCCAGTCGGTGCCGGTGCTGGTGACGCTGCTGGCGGTGGCCTGCAGCAGCCTGGCCGCCGGGGTGCTGGCCGCACTGCCGACCAGCGACCGGGACCGGGCGGCCTACGCGGTCGGCGCCGATCTGCGGCTGTCCGGAGTGGTCGGCGCGATCGGACAGCGCCACGCCGCACTGGCCGCCCTCCCGGGCGTGACGAGCCTCACCCCGGTGTCCGAGCAGACCGCCTTCCTGGGCACCACCGTGGTACAGACGGTCGCCGTCGACACCACGGCCGCCTCCGCCGCCGGGCTGCCGCGCCTCCGCCCGGACCAGGCCCCCCGTCCGCTCCAGGAGCTGCTGGCCCCCCTGACCGCCGTGCCAGCCCAGGGGCTCGTCCTGCCCGGCGAGCCGGCCGCCCTGGACGTGACCGTCCGGGCGAGCACCGACCTGCCGATCCCGGCACCCGGTCTGCTCCTGCAGCTCTGGATCCAGGACGCCGACGGACTGACCGACCAGCTGACCGCTCCCCTGCCGACCGACGGCCTCCCCCACTCGCTGACCTTCGCCCTGGCAGACAGCGACCGGCGGGCCCGTCCGCTGACGCTCAGCCGGCTCGGAATCCACTTCCCCGGCAGCACGCTCCTTCGCTCCACCCTCGACCTGCGCCTGCCGAAGGTCACGGCCGTCACCGCCGCGGGAGAGCGGACCGACCTCTCGCTCCCGCCCGGGCAGAACTGGGCCCGCTCGGGCAAGGTCCTCGCCACCCCGGTCGCGCTCGACTGCCCCGGCACCGAACGCGGCCCCATGGACGACCACGCCTCCCAGGCCGAGGCCTGCACCTGGCAGAGCGAAGGATCCGACCTGCTGCACACGGTGATCCGATCCCACACGCCGGAGGTCCCGCCCGACCCGGCGGGATCGGACGCGGTCCTCGCGGTGCAGCCCGTGAGCGGTGACAGCGTGCCCGAACTCCGCGCCGTGCAGGGGGGCGCCTTCCTGCCCGTGCCCCCCATCCTGCCCGTGCTCGCGGACCGCGAGCTGCTCGACGCGGTGAACGCCAGGGTCGGCGACACCGTTCCGCTCAACTGGGAGCGCGACGGGCAGAGTACCCAGAAGGTCCGGATCACCGGCGAGGTCGACGTGCTGCCCGGTTACTCCCGGGGCCAGGGCCACCTCCTGCTGGACGTGCGCGCACTCGCCGCGAACCGCACGCTCACCGGTGCCGCCCCACCCGTCGCCACCCGGTGGTGGCTCGCCAGTTCGGACCCGGAGGCCACCTGGGCCGCCGTCGACGGCCGCGGCGAGTTCGGCCGGCCGCAGAGCGCCCTGAGGGTCGCCGGCGGCCTGGCGGACGACCCGTTCCGGGCCGGGCTGCGCTGCGCCTGGCTGCTGGTCCTGGTCACCGCGCCGTTCTTCGCGGTGACCGCGCTGACCCTGCACGCCGTGAGCACGGTCCGCTCCCGCCGGCGGGAGTTCGCGGTGCTCCGCGCACTGGGTGTCCGCCGCGCGGAGCTGACCGCGCTGCTGCGCGCCGAACAGGTGGCGGTGACGGTGCTTCCGGTGCTGTTCGGAGGGCTGCTGGGCCTGCTGCTCGCGGCCCTGCTGCTGGCGCTCACCGTGCTGGAGGACTACGGGGGGTCGGTCTTCCCGGCGATCGTGGCCGACCCGGGCCGGCCCGCCGCCGTACTCACGGCGCTGGCCGGGGGGCTGCTGCTCACCCTCGCCGTGCTGGTCCTCACCCGTCTGCTGGCCCGGGTCGACCTGGTCCGGGCCCTGCGCGCGGGGGACTACGGATGAGCCCGGCGGAGGGTCGGCGGTGCGCGGACCGAGGGCGCACGGACGGTCCCGGCCGGGTGCGCGAGGACGGACGCTTCGACGGGGGGAGCCCCACATGCTGACACTGCGCCTGATCCGGCGCGAGGCGCGGATCGCCTGGCCGGTCTCGGCCGTGCTCGCGCTGCTCGCCGCACTGCTCACGGCGATCCCGCTGAGCTGGCCGCCGCAGTTCGACCGGCTCGCGGCCGGTACGCTCGCGGACCGGGTGGTCCGCGCCCAGCGGGACGCGCCGCTGGTCTCCGCCACCACCACCACCGCCCCGATGCCGTGGCTGCCGGCCGCGGACCCCGGCTCGCTCGACCGGGACCTCGACAAGCTCGGCGAGCGGGTGCGCACCGCGGCGACTTCCCCACTGGCCACCGTGCTCGGCAAACCGCGGGCCCGTGTCACCACCCTCAACGCGTCGGCACGCGGTCCCGGCATGCCCACGCCCTACGGAAAGCCGCCGTCGTTCAACCTCGTCTACCCCCAACCCGAGGCCACCGGCGGGGCGGTCGAGTACCTCCAGGGCCGCGCGCCGCAGCAACCCCGAGCCGACCTGCTCGTCCCGCCCAGCCAGGCGGGCCCGATCGAGGTCGCGGTGTCCGAAGCCACCCGGGAGAAACTCGGCCTGACGGTAGGTCAGCACTTCGATCTGTCGACCCCCGCCCCCGGATCGTCCGCCCCGGCACTCCTGGTCGGGGTCTTCCGTACCGACCTCGGCGCGAAGCGGCTCTGGCAGCAGTCCCCGATGCTGGTCGCCCCGTGGATCCTGCCTGATGACCCCGGCCAGAAACTGGCCGGCCAGATGCTGACCAGTGCCGGCGGGATCGAGCTGATCGCCAGGTACAGCCTCGCGTTCACGGTGGCCTGGGAACTGCCGGTGACCACCGACCGCTCCGGACCGGCCACCACCCCGGCCGGGATCGCCGGAATGCAATCCGGCCTGAAGGCACTGCACAAGGCCGGCCCGGACAAGTTGTGCGGGCTCGGCCTCACGGACGCCTGCATGCTGACCGGCCACATCGTGCCCTCGGTCAACCCCACCGAGCGGCTCGGCGCGGAGCTGGACGCCTTCGCCGTCCAGCGCCAACGCACCGAGCAGCTCCAGAGCTTCGCACTCGCCGGGCTGCTCGCCATGGTGGTGGCCACCTCGGTCGCCGCCGCCCGGCTCGGGGCCCGCCGCCGGGCCGGCGCCTTCGCGCTCCAACTCTCCCGCGGCGCCGGGCTGCTCGGGATCGCGGGCCGACTGCTGGTGGAGGCCGCGGTGGCGGTCGGCGCCGGGGTCGCGGCCGGCTGGGCGATCGGCCGCGCTCTCGCGCCGCAGGGCGCCGCCCTCGGCTCCTGGGTGCCCGTCCTGGTCGCCGCCCTGCTGGTCTGGTGCGCACCGGCGGCCGTCCTGCTCGCCTCCGCCGGGCGGACCCGGCCCCTGCCGCGCTCGCGCCGGATCGTCCTGGAGGCCCTGGTCGTGCTCCTGGCCGCCGGAGGGCTGGTCGCACTGCGGACCCGCGGCGCCTACGCGGGCACCGGCATCGACCCCCAACTCGCCTTCACACCGGTACTCCTGGCACTGATCACGGTGGGGATCCTGCTCCGGTCGCTGCCCCCGCTGGTCCGCCGGGCGACCCGCTCGGCGCAGCGATCGCGCGGTCTGGTCCCGCTGGTGGCTCTCGCCAGGGCCGGGGCGCAGAGCGGCGCGGCCGCGCTCTCCCTGCTGGTCCTGGTGCTGGCCATGGGCTACGGCGTCTACGGGGGGCTGATTCCGCGCACCCTCGCGGACGGACAGAAGCAGATCGCCCACTGGCACACCGGCGGGGCGCCCATGGCCCTGGTCGGACCGAAGGACCAGGTCGCCGGGGACCTGCCGCCGGTCGCCTCCGTGGGGCACCAGGTGGCCGTCACCGGCGCGAGCGGGGAACTCACCTCGCAGGACGACGGCACGACGTTCCCGGGCGCCCAGTTCGTCGGGCTGGACGCCGCCGCGCTGAGCGCCGCCGACCCGTCCTCCCCGATGGCCCGCGCCCTACTGGCCGCCGACGGCGCCGACGCGCCGATCGAGCGGACCGGCGCCGACCTCGAAGTCCCCGTGGTCACCGCGCTGGCCGACCCCGAGCTCGCCGCCCGGGTCCCCGACGGCACTTTCGAGCTGACCGCGCTCGGGACGGGCCGCATCCTGGTCCACGTGGTCGGCGCCCTGTCCGAGGAGGCGCTGCGCGACCCGGTCCTCGGACCGGTGCTCGGCGACGGACCCCGACCCGGCGCCCTGCTGGTGTTCACCGGCCCGTCCGCGAAGCGCCTGCCCGCCCAGAGGAACCACCCCTCCGCGCTCCTGCTCTACCCGGCCGCCGGCGGGCCGGCCCTGGACCCGGCCGCGGTGCGGGCCGGCGCCGCCATGCACCTCGCCCCCAGCAGCGTGCCCGGGCCGTCGGTCGAACTCCGCGACCGGGACGGCGAACGCGACACGCTGCGGTCGGACGGGCTGGCGCACTCGGCCCGGCTCGCCTTCCGGGTCACCACCGCGCTCGGCCTGCTGCTCGCGCTCGGCACGTTCGCCCTGGACCTGCTGCTCAGTGCCACCGAACGCGGCCGGACCACGTCCTACCTGCGGACCCTGGGGATCGGCAGCCGCGCGGTGCTCGGCCTGCAACTGCTCCAGCTGGTGCCGCTGGTGCTGGCGGCGGCGGTCGGCGGCACCGCGCTCGGCCTGCTGCTGCCCGTCGCGCTCGGCTCCGGCCTGCGGCTGGGGGCCATCACCGGCGGGCCGTTCGAGCCCGCCGTACACATCGACTGGACGATCACCGCGGGGCTCGGCGTCGCGCTGGCCGTACTGATGACGACGGCCGCCGTCCTGGAGGCGGCGATCAGCCGCCGCCGGGGGCTGGGCGCCGTGCTACGACTGGGGGAGGCCCTGTGAACACCCGTCCCACCGATCGACCCGCGGCCGGTACCGAACGACCCGCGCGCGGGACCGACCGGCCCATCGTGGCGTGCGAGAGCCTCGTGCGGATCTTCCGCACCGGCGCGACCGCCCGCGGCGGGGTCGAGGTGCAGGCCCTGCAGGGGCTCGACCTGACCGTGCAGGAGGGCGAGCTGCTCGCCCTGGTCGGTGCCTCCGGCTCCGGCAAGTCCACCCTGCTCGGCATCCTGGCCGGCCAGGACACCCCCAGCGCGGGCACCGCCGAGGTGGCCGGCACCGACCTGGGCGGGCTCAAGCGGCGCGAGCGGACCGCCTACCGGCGCCGGACCGTCGGGGTGATCCAGCAGCAGACCGCGCGCAACCTGCTGCCGTACCTGACGGCCCGCGAGAACGTCCAGCTGCCGATGGGATACATCGGTGTGCCGCGCCGCCTGCGCGCCGCCCGGGCGATGGAACTGCTCGGCCTGATGGGCATCGCCCGGGCCGCGGACCGCACCCCCGCCGCGCTCTCGGGCGGCGAGCAACAGCGTGTGGCGATCGCCATCGCGCTGGCCAACGAACCGCGGCTGCTGCTCGCCGACGAACCCACCGGCGAACTCGACACCGCCACCTCGGAGGAGATCTTCACCGCCCTGCGCACCGCCAACAGCGAGCTGGGCACCACCGTGCTGATCGTCACCCACGACGCCCTGGTGGCCGACCAGGTCCGTCGCACGGTACGGATCCGCGACGGGCGCACGTCGACCGAGGTGCTGCGCCACGTGGCCGTCACCAGTACGGACGGCTCGCTCACCGCCCAGGAGTACACCGTGCTGGACCGGGTCGGCCGGCTCCAGCTGCCGCGCGAGTTCACCGAGTCGCTGGGCCTGGCGGACCGCGTGCGACTGGTGCTGGAACGCGACCACATCTCCGTGTGGCCCGACCACGGCCGCCCGCCGACCGCCACCGAGGCCGACGGAACCGGAAGCGAGGACACCGGGAACAGGCGCGCCGAGGACGTGGGCGCCGATGGCTGAGGCGGGCTCGACGGGCTGATCCTCCCGGTACCGCGGCACCGAGTCCGCCGGGAGGTGTCGGCCGCGACGGTCAGGTGGGCGCGGGCCCGCGCGGTCCCCCTGGCCCGGCGCCGATGTCGCGGGTCCGGACGGCGGTGTCACCGGGGCGTCGGGGCGCACCACGGACGCCCTCCGGCACGGCGGGGCCGTTCAGCTGTGGTTGACGATGACGGAGATGCCCCAGCCGATCGCGGCGAGCACGACCGCGAAGCACAGGCCGGCCGCCGCGTAGCCGGCCGGCCCGGCGGTCGGCCGCCCGGCCGCGGTCGCAGGCGCAGTCGCACCCGGGCGGGTCGGCGGGTTGAGCGCGCGCAGACCGACGGCGAACAGGGCCGGCAGGCCGGCGCCGGCGAGGAGGCCCACCACGACGATCTTCCACAGCGCGTCCAGGTTGACCCAGTCGATCACGAGGCCGCCTCGTTCACGTCCGGGGTCGGGGCCAGCGAGCCGGTCCAGGCGGAGTTGACGTTCTCCGGCGTCACGGGCGTCCGCCGGGAGGCGGCGAAGAAGGCGGTCGAGGCCAGCAGCAGCGCGATGAAGATCACCACGACGCCGAGGGTCCCGCCGATCCCGTGCGCGGCCCAGTAGGCCGCGGCGCCGACCGCGGCGGAGGCGGGCAGGGTGAACAGCCAGGCCACCGCCATCCGGCGGGCGGTGTTCCAGCGCACCACGGCCCCCTTCTTCCCGACCCCGGCGCCCAGGATCGAGCCGGTGGCCACGTGGGTGGTGGAGAGCGAGTAGCCGAAGTCGGTGGAGGAGAGGATCACCGCGGCCGAGGCCGACTCGGCGGCCATGCCCTGTGGCGACCCGATCTCCAGCAGTCCCTTGCCCAGCGTCCGGATCACCCGCCAGCCGCCGAGGTAGGTGCCCAGGGCGATCGCCACCGCGCAGGAGGCGATGACCCAGGTCGGGGACGTGGCCCCGGCGTGCAGGGTGCCGTTGGCGATCAGGGCCAGCGTGATGATGCCCATGGTCTTCTGCGCGTCGTTGGTGCCGTGGGCGAGGGAGACCATCGAGGCCGAGCCGATCTGGCCGATCCGGAAGCCGTGGTCACGCGCGCGTTCGGACACGTCACGGGTGAGGCGGTAGACGAGGTGGGTGCCGACCACCGCGACCGTGCCGGCGATGAACGGGGACAGCGTGGCGGGCACGATCACCTTGGAGACCAGCCCCTGCCACTTGACGGCGGAGGCGCCCGCCGCCGCCATCGTGGCCCCGACCACGCCGCCGATGAGCGCGTGCGAGGAACTGGACGGGATGCCGAAGTACCAGGTGGCCAGGTTCCACAGGATGCTGCCGACCAGGCCCGCGAACACCACCACCAGGGTCACGTCGCCGCTCTGCACCAGGCCACTGGCGATGGTCGCGGCGACCGCGGTCGACAGGAACGCGCCGACCAGGTTCAGCACCGCCGAGAGCGCGACCGCGACACGCGGGCGCAGCGCCTCCGTGACGATCGAGGTCGCCATGGCGTTGCCGGTGTCATGGAATCCGTTGGTGAAGTCGAATCCCAGTGCGGTGGCGACCACCAACACCAGAACCGCGTCGTTGCCGGTCACGGGCCCGAACCTAACCTGTCGCCCGTACCGCTCCGCTCCCCCGAGGGCTCGGCGCGCCGGGGTGCCGGGGGCGGCCATCCGATCGGACCAACGGCACCGCGCGGACGCTCCACCGCACGTGACGGCGCGATCCGCGCCGGTTCTGCGGCCCGCCGCGCCGCGCGCAGGGACGAATCCCTGGGCCCCTCCCCCGCGGCGTCGCCGTCCGGGTCGGGTGCGGTGACCCCGGCCGCACCGCCACGTCCGCCCCGGACCGGACCCGGACCGGACCCGGACCGGATCCCTGACCCCCGACCCCCGCCGGGCCACACCGCCCCGGGCTCCTCGCGCGGTTCACGGCACCCGGCGCGATCCGGGCGGCGGGCGCTTCCCGTGCCCCAGTTCGTCGCCTGGCAACGCGTTCGAGTGCGGGACCTGTCCGGCGGACCGGGACCGACGGGACTCCCGCACGGAAGGACCGCCGTTCCGGCCGGTGGCCAGGCGTAACTCCGTTGTCCTGTCACGCATCTGACGAGACTTCACCACCCAGCAGACCGGAACGCCTGACGGCTCGTCAAAGTTCCTGGTTCTCCTGCGAACTTGTGTGAAACCCCCTTAAGCTCCCGTTAAAAACAGCGGCTTCCCGCCACACGCGAACTCCCTCGCGAGGCCGGGGCGGAGGCCCGACCGCACGATGAGAGCAGGGATGACCACGACACATGAACAGAGGCCCGGAGCCGTACGCGGCCCGGAGCGGCGACGGCCGGGCGTGCTCGGCCGCCGCACGGTGGGCGGCGCCGCGGCGCTGGCCGTCGGAATCGGCGCGGGCTCGCTGGTGGCGGCGCCTGCGGCCTTCCCCCAGGCGGGCGACGGGACGGTGACGGTCCGCGTGGTGCGGGCCGTGGACACGAGCGGGGTCTGGACGCCCGCTCTGGAGCCGGGTCTGGCCGGCGTGAAGGTGACCCTCACGGACGACGCGGGAGGTGGCATCGAGGGCACCACCGCGGCGGACGGCACGGTGACGCTGGCGCCGGCCGCGACCAAGCTCACCGGCGGCAAGTACCGTGTCCAGGTGGTGAATCCGAAGCCGGGCAAGCTGTTCCCGGCCTTCGCCTCGCGCCAGGGCCTGGCCGGCGGACCCACCCAGCTGAGCAGCAACGAGGAGTTCGTCGACCTCTCCGGCGGCAAGAACGTGGCGTACACCACCGGGCTGTGGAGCCCCGGTGACTACTGTCAGAAGAACGCGCCGCTGGTCACGACCTGCCAGCCGACCACGCGGGAGGGCGGGACGCAGCGCACGCTGGTGTCCTTCCCGTACAGCGCCCGCGGCACGGACGGCGTGGACGTGAACGTCACCAACGTCGCCACCAACGCCGAGACCGGTGCGCTGTACGGCATCGCGTGGAACCGGGCGGACCGGCGGGTGTTCTCCTCGGCCGTCGCCAAGCGGACCACGGACTACGGCCCCGGCGGCGCCGGCGCGGTCTACGTGACCGACCTCGCGCAGAAGCGGACCTCGCTGTTCACCACCGTCCCGGACGCCGGTTCGACCGTCCACGGCGGCGGCACCGACGACGCGTTCCTGGCGGTGCCGGGCAAGGAGAGCCTCGGCGGCATCAAGATCAGCGACGACGGCAAGGACCTCTTCGTCGTCAACCTCAACGACCGCAAGCTCTACCGCTACGACGCCACCGGGCCCACGGCGGCCGCACCGAAGGCCGCCTACCCGATCCCCGACCCGGGCTGCCCCGCGGCCGGGGACTGGCGGCCGTTCGGCCTCGGCCTCCAGGACGGCACCGGCTACCTCGGCGGCGTCTGCTCGGGCGAGTCGACCGGCAAGGCCTCCGACCTGCGCGCGGTGGTGCTGCCGTTCGACCTGGCCACCGGCGCCTTCGCACCGGCGGTGCTGAACCAGCCGCTCGACTACCCGCGCGGCTCCACGGTCGGCGGCGGCACCTGCGACGGGGCGGGCTGGTTCCCGTGGACCGGCACCTACCCGACCTCGCAGAACGGCCAGGCCTGCGGGGCCTACCTGGCGCAGCCGGAACCGGAGTTGGGCGAGATCACGTTCGAGACGGACGGCTCGATGCTGCTGGCGTTCCGCGACCGCTTCGGCGACCGCGCGCCGGCCGCGCCCACGCCGACCTCCGTCGCGAACGTGCTGTCCGGCGGCGACCTGAACAAGGCCTGCCCGGCGAACGGCACGTACGTGCTCGACACCAACAACGGCTGCGGGCTCTCACCCCGCGGCACCCGGTTCTTCGACAACAGCCGGATGGGGTCGCACCACAACGCGGCCTTCGCCGGCATGGCACTGTCGAAGGTCGAGAACACCATCGCGACCTCCGGCTTCGACCCCAACTCCACCGCCTACGGCTACGGCACCGCGTTCGTCCAGCGCGACGGCAAGCAGGACCCGCTCTTCGGCCTGCGGCTCAACCCGCCGGGGACCATCGCCCCGTTCGGCAAGGGCGCCTCGATGGGCGACCTGGAGGTGCTCTGCGACCAGGCCCCGCTCCAGATCGGCAACCGGGTCTGGTACGACCCCGAGCGCAGCGGCGTCCAGCGCCCGGGCCAGCGCCCGGTGCCCGCGGCGACCGTCAACCTGTACGACGAGTCGGGGAAGCTCGTCGGCACCGCGAAGACCACGGCGCGCGGCGAGTACTACTTCGACGACTCCAACGTCACCGGTGGCCTCAAGCCGCGCACGAAGTACACCGTCCGGCTCGACAACCCGGCCGACTACGCCAAGGGCGGCCCGCTGTACCAGTGGGTGCCGACCGACGCCGACGTCGGCGACAACCGGTTCGTCGACTCCAAGGGCGTCGTCCCGGCGGGCGGGCAGTACGCCGAACGAGCGCTCACCACGGGCGGACCGGGCGAGAACGACCACACCTTCGACTTCGGCTTCCGGCAGCAGGAGGGCGCGCTGCGCCTGGTCAAGCACGACCAGGACGGCAAGCCGCTGGCGGGCGCGAAGTTCCGGCTGTGGAAGGAGACCAACGGCACCGACGGGCTGCAGGGTTCCGGTGAGAAGCCCGACACGGCGGCCGGAGACCCCTGCACGACCGGGGCCGACGGCATCTGCAAGGGCAGCGGTGTGCCGGGAACCTACTACTGGCAGGAGCTGGCGCCGCCGGAGGGCTACGCCCCACCGGAGGTGACGGTGTTCGGGCCGTTGGTGCTGAACGCCGAGAACCTCGGCGCCGGGGTCGAGGTGACGGCCGTCAACCGGCTGATCCCCACCCCGACCCCGACGCCGACGCCGAGCGCGACGCCCACGCCCACTCCCACGCCGACCCCGACGCCGACGCCGACCGGGGCGACGCCGACGCAGACGCAGGCTCCGACGCAGCCGAGCCCGGCCACGAAGCCGCCCGCCCCGCCGGCCCCCGTCCCCGCCCCCGGGTCGCACCTGCCCAGCACCGGTGCGAGCGAGGGGATCCCGGTGATGGTGGCCGGCGCGGGTGCGCTGACCGTCCTCGGCGCGGCGCTCGTGCTGCTGGCCCGCCGACGCAGGGCCCGGCAGCAGTAGCACGCCCCGCACGGCGGTCCTGAGGGACCGGCACCGGTCGGGCGGGGCGGGCGGGCGCCGGGGCCGCGCGCGCGCCCCCCCCCGGACCCACGCCCCCCCA
>NZ_JBHXKE010000135.1:0-4739 GCF_042722765.1 Kitasatospora sp. NPDC058406 | reverse complement strand
GTTAGACGCTGGCGCGGGACGGTTTCGTCCGCGGGGTAGGGGTGACTTGGGGGAGCGGGGCTGTAGTGGCGGGGGCCTGGCGCGCGGTCCGTGGACCCGCCCGACCGTCGTGACCGACCGACGAGAGAAGGCGATCGCATGGCCCGGAACGCAGGGGCCCGGACGACAGGGGCCCGAAGGGCGGAAGCCGCGAAGGCGGGCGCCGGGGCGGGCAGCGGGAAGCCCGGGAGCGCCCCCCGCGCGACACGTCGTCGGACCCTCCGGTTCAGGACCCTGGTCGCGCTCGTGGTGTGCGCCACCGCCGCGGGCGGCGTCGTCGCCTACCGGACCGTCGCAGGCGGGACCGGGGAGCGCGCGGTGACCGTCGACGAGGCCTCCCGGCTGGCCCTGTCGCGCCTGAACCTCTACCAGGCCGGCCCGGTCACCGTGACGCTCACCGCCGCCGAGGGCGGGGGCGTCGACGTCCGGGTCGAGGGTGTCGTGGACTACCGCACCCGCCGGGGCGTGGGCCGCTACCGGGTCACGGGGGCGAGCGGCCCGCTCGACCACGGACTGGTCGTCTGGGACGCCGGCGGGCTCGGGCTCGCCCCCGAGCCCGCCGGTACCGACGGACCGGCCTGGCAGCAGGCCGAGCGCGTCCCCCGGCAGGGCTGGTCCCCGCGCACCTACACGGCGGACCCGCTGGACGCCGGGCTCCAACTGCTGGTCCAGCTGGGCGCCGACCGGCCGGACAACCCGCTGCTGCTCGCCCAGTCCGGGGCGCGCTGGCTCGGCACCGACCGCCTGGACGGCCGGATCCACGACCGGTTCGCCGGCCCGCGCGCCCAGGGCGCCGCGCCCGACGGCGGCCGGTCGCCCCTGACCTACTGGGTCGACGCCGACGCCACGCTGAGGCGGGTGACGATGCGGATGCCGGGCCTGGGCACCCCGACCACCGTGGAGTTCGCCGGACACGACGACGTCGCCAAGCTCCCCGAGGCGCCCTGGCTGACCGGCTGACCGGCCGGCCCCCGACCCGCCTCCCGCCCCGCCTCCCGCCCCTTCGCCCGCCCGTCAGCGCGCGGGCTGCGCCGGGAGCACGCCGGCATCCGTCGGAAGCGGGTACGCCCCCGGGTCCACCGCGTCCGGCAGACCGGTCGCCGGGCGGCCCGGCGCCGTCGGGTCGGGCAGCGACGGCTGCGCGGGCGGCGCGGGCACCCGGCTGAACGGGACGCCGGGCGGCGCCAGGACCGTCGCCGTCCGGCCCGCCGGCAGTGGCCCGTGCACCGGGCTTCCGCAGCCCGCCGCGGCCTCCAGACCCTCCGGGCTCTGCGTGGCGGGCCGGTTGCCGCTGAAGCAGTTGCCGGGGTCCGCCGAGGCGAGCACCAGGTCGGCGCCGTTGCCGTCCACCTGGTTGCCCTCGACCCGGTTGCCGGTCGCCGGGTGGCCCGGCGGATCGGTGACGATCACCCCGGCCGCGCGGTTGCCCCGGACGAGGTTGCGCTCCACCCGGTTCGCGGTGCCGCCGCCGATCCCGATGCCGATCCCGAAGCCGCCGTCGGCCTGCTCGGGCGTGTCGGCGGCGTTGTTGTCGACGACCACGTTGCCCGCGATCACCGCGCCGTGCTGCGGGGCCAGCGCCTCCAGGTCGTTGGAGTTGACCGTGACGCCCACCCGGTTGCCGGCCACGCGGTTGCCCACGATCGACAGGCCGTCGGAGGCGTTGGTCAGCTCGACCCCCACCGCGTTGCGCTCCACGGTGTTGCCGCGCACGACGGTGTCGCAGGGCTTGCACTGGCCGACGTAGATGCCGGAGTCGGCGTGCCCGGAGGCGTAGGAGTCCTCGATCACGCCGGAGCGCGCGTCGAAGGCGTAGATGCCGTACAGGCCGTTGTTGTACGACGTCACCCTGGTCGCACGGAAGCCCTCCACGGGCGGGAAGCGGGCGGTGTCCAGCGGGTCGTACGCCGAGCCGCCCGCGCCGCGCTGCTGCAGCTTCTCGTCCGTGACGCCGGTGAACAGGACGCCGTTGGCCAGGTATCCGTGGACGGTGAGGTTCTCCACCACGGAGCCGGGCCCGGTGACGGTGATGCCGTTGGCCAGCTTGAGCCCGCCGTCCAGCACCACGGCGGAGCGGTCCGTCCCGCGCACCACGACGTTCCGCTTGGGGACGCGCACGCTCTCGCGGTAGGTCCCCGGGCCGATCAGCACCGTGTCGCCCTCGCGCGCGACGTCCACGGCCTTCTGGACGGTGGGGAAGTCCTCCGGCACGCGGACCACGGTCCCGGCCGGGTGTGCTGCGTCGTCCGAGGCCGGACCCGCGGAGGAGCACCCCGCGGACAGGGCGGCCGCGAGGACGAGGGTGGTCGCCGCCGCTCCGGCCCGGAGAGCTGACAGACGATCAGGAAACGTGATTTGCATGGCACGTGTTCTATCGTCTCCAATAGGGCGCATGCCCACCGAACCGGGAAACGCGTCGCCGTCGAACCCGATCGCCGCGCCCGGCCTCGGGCGGCGGCGGGCGCTGCTGGCGGCCGGTGCGGTGCTCGCCGCCGGCGTCGGAGCCGCGGCGGGCGAACTGACGGACGGCGACCGGACATCGGGCCGCGCCACCGGAGCCGACGGCCCGCCGCCCGGGGCGCCGACCCCCTTCCACGGCGCCCGGCAGTCCGGTGTGACGTCCCCTCAGCTCGCGGCGACGAAACTGGTCGCCTTCGACCTCCCGCCGAGCTCCACCGCCGCGGACCGGGAGGCCCTGCGCACCCTCCTCGCCGCCTGGACCCGCACCCTGGCCTCGGCGACGGCCGGAACCGGCCCGTCACCCGACCCGCGGCTACGGGCCGGCGGCACCACCCGGCTCACCTCGCTGGTCGGCCTCGGCCCCGCCCTCGCCGCCCGGCTCGGCCTCGCCGTCCCCGCCGGGCTGGCCGAGCTGCCGGCGTTCCCCGGCGACCGCCTCGACCCGGCGCGCAGCGGCGGCGACCTGCTGCTCCAGCTCGGCGCCGCCGACCACTGGACGCTCGCCGTCGTCGGCGAACTCACCGCCACCGCCGCCCGGGCCGCCGGGGCCACGCCCCGCTGGTCGCAGTCCGGCTTCCTGCCGGGCACGGAGCCCGGCGCCACGCCCCGCAACCTGTTCGGCTTCAAGGACGGCAGCGCCAACCCGGACGAGGACGCGGCCCGACAGTGGGTCTGGGGCCCACCGGGGCCGCACGAGAACGCCACCGTCCTGGTCTACCGACGGATCCGGATGGACACCGCCGCCTTCGCCGCCCTCCCCGAGGAGCATCAGAACCTCGCGATGGGCCGCCGCGCCGGTGACGGCGCCCCGCTGACCGGCACGGCCGAACACGACGAGCCCGACCTCTACGCCAAGCACCCGAACGGTGCCTACGTCATCCCCGCCACCGCCCACGTCCGCCTCACCGGCCCCCGGCTGGACGGCGGGGCCCGCATGCTCCGCCGGGGCTACAGCTACGACGACGCCCCCGGCGACCGCGGCCTGCTCTTCTGCGCCTTCATGCGCGACCCCGGCCAGTTCACCCGCGTCCAGGAGCGCCTCGCCACCCGTGACGCCCTCAATCCGTTCCTCGAACACACGGCGTCCGCCGTCGCCCACGTGCTCCCCGGCGCCCCGGAGGGCACCGCCCTGGGCGACCACCTGTGGTCCTGACGCTCCCGGGCCCGCACGCCCCGGAGCCGGCTGCGCCCCGCGCGCGGTAGCGGGGGTCGGGGCGGGATCGCTGCGCCCCACCCGGGGCGCGAAGGACCCCCCGCCCGCCCGTCCGGGCCGGTCGGCGTCCGCGTCGGCGCTAGATGCTGAGCAGGCCGACGACGTGGCCGTCGTGGTCCACCACCGGCCAGCTGGTCAGGTCGCGGGAGCGCATGGCGGCAGCAGCCGTGGTGGCCGACATGTCGGCGGTGGCGAACGGGCCGCGGTCCAGGACGATGTTGCGCACCGGGGTGCGCTCGGTGTACCAGGAGCGGGCCTGGAAGGGCGCCAGGTGCAGGTGGGTCAGCAGCCCGGCGCAGCGACCGTCCTCGTCGCGGACCAGGAGGTGGTTCGCGCCGGAGCTCCGCAGGATGTCCATCGCCGTGTCGACCATGACGTCGTCGCTGATCTGCAGCTCCGGGTGTCGCATGAGGTCGCCGACCGTGGTGGTCGTGGGGTGTTCGAGGGTCGTGGTCATGGGCGGGCTCCTTCTCGTGTCGTTCGCCGAGGCAGCCGGTTGATCAGCGCACGCGGAAGCCGCGAGGCATCGGGCCGGGCGTGTGACGGGCGGGGCGTGGACGGTGGAACCGTGCGGCACGTCGCCTGCGGTCGGTGCTCACCGCAGGGGGCGGGAGCGAAGAACCGCGAACCGTGAACTGTCACGGGAGGAGGCCGGTCCGGACGCGGCGCCGTACGTCTCGCGTGGGGAGGACGGCCGCCGGTGGCGGGACCGAGGGCCCGAACGGCCCGGGATGCGTCGTGACGCAATGCCGAAGGGCCCGCACCGGGCATCAAGTACTCGGTGCGGGCCCCTCGCTGCTGGGCGGGTGCCGTGGCAGAAGAACTACAGCGGGCGAATGTTCTCGGCCTGCGGGCCCTTCTGGCCCTGCGTGACGTCGAACTCGACCTTCTGGCCCTCGAGCAGCTCACGGAAGCCGTTGGCGTTGATGTTCGAGTAGTGGGCGAAGACGTCCGGGCCGCCACCCTCCTGCTCGATGAAGCCGAAGCCCTTTTCCGCGTTGAACCACTTCACGGTGCCATTAGCCAT
>NZ_JBHXKE010000134.1:0-25696 GCF_042722765.1 Kitasatospora sp. NPDC058406 | reverse complement strand
GCCCGCCGCCCCGCATTCCGGGGGCGGCGGGCCGTCGGCGTTCCCGGTCCCGGCGGGGACGACCCGAACGGGTGAACAGCGGCGGGTGCACGCATCAACGGGGGTTGACCGGCGTTGAGTGGAGGGACGAGTGCACGAACGACGTGCCCCGGTGGTGCGGAGCGAGCGGAAGGGGTCGGCCGGTGCCAGGTCTCCAGCGAGCCGTGCTGCTGCGGGCGGCCGCGGCCGCCCTGGTGCTGGGGGCCGCCCTCGGCGCCCAGGGCGTGGTCGGTCCGGCGCTGGCCAAACGGGGTGTGGAGCGCGCCGAGCGGGACGCCCACGTCTGTGCGGAGGCGGCCCGGGTGGACGCGGTGGTACGGGCCGGCCGCTCGGTCCGGGAGGGGCGACGGGACCTCGACGCGGGCCGCTACGACCTCGGCCGGCCACCGGGCTGCGATCCGAACACGCGCTAGGGCGCAATCGGACAGGGCGTCATAAACGTCACTCTTTCGGCTTAACTCCTGAATATGGAGGAACCCGGCGTCACTGGTTACGGTTCATCAGGACGTGACGGTGTTTCCCGAGGGGGTTGTCCGGATGGCCGGGCCGGTGACGGAGTGGATCGGCACGGCCGCCCGACTGGGCCTCGCCGTGGTGTGGGGCTGGGCCGGGCTGGCCAAGATCGCCGACCCGGCCGAGGCCGCGCAGGCGGTGCGGGCGTACGAGATCCTGCCGGAGGGCCTGGTCAAACCGGTCGGCCACGCGCTGCCCTTCCTGGAGCTGGCGCTCGCGCTGCTCCTGGTGATCGGCCTCGGCGTGCGGCTGGTCGCCGTGGTCTCCGCGGTGCTGCTGCTCGCCTTCATCGGCGGGATCGCCTCCGCGTGGGCGCGCGGCATCTCGATCGACTGCGGCTGCTTCGGCGGCGGCGGGGCGGTGGACGCCTCGCAGACCGAGTACCTGCAGGAGATCCTGCGCGACACCGGGTTCCTGCTGCTGGCCGGGTGGCTGATCTGGCGGCCCCGCACCAAGTTCTCGGTGGACGGCTGGCTGGCGAGCTGAACAGCACGTCGGGCCGCCCCGTCGCACCGCATCCCCACCCCCGAACCTGGAATGTCCAAGGCTGATGAGCGAGAAGAACCGAGAAGGCAAGCGCACCGCCCGCGAGCGGATGCTGGCGGAACGGGCCGAGGACGAGGCCCGCGGCCGGCGCAAGAAGAAGCTGATCATCGGCGGGGTGGCACTGGCCGTGATCGCCGCCGCGGTGGTCACCGGCGTGGTGGTGCAGAACGAACGGTCCAAGCCCGAGACCCCCGCCGCCGCCCCCGCCGGCACCATCGGTGACAAGAACCTGGTCATCCCGGTCGGCGCGGCCGACGCCCCGGCCACGCTCACCGTCTACGAGGACCCGCGCTGCCCGGCCTGCGCGATCTTCGAGAAGGAGTTCGCCGAGACCATCGACCGGCTGCAGGACGAGGGCAAGATCGTCGGGAACTACCACATCGTCTCGTTCATCGACCGGGCGGTGGGCGGCAAGGGCTCCAAGTACGGGGCCAACGCGCTGGGCTGCGCCCAGGACGCCGGGAAGTTCCGCGCCTACCACGACGTCCTCTACCGCAACCAGCCGCAGGAGACCGACGACGCCTTCGGCAAGACCTCGACCCTGATCGAGCTGGCCAAGCAGGTGCCGGGGCTGAACACTCCGGAGTTCGAGGCGTGCGTCAACGACAACAAGTACAGCGGATGGGTGTCGGCGGTGCAGCAGGACTTCGACAAGTCCAGCTACAAGTCCACGCCGACGGTGCTGCTCAACGGGCAGCCGATCTACCCCAAGTACAACAACGAGGAGATCACCCCGGCCAACCTCACCAAGTGGGTGGACGCGGCCAACCAGGGCAAGCAGCCGGGTACCGCGAGCGCGTCGGCCGCCCCCTCCGGCCCGGCCGCCACCCCGACCGCCGGCTGACCCGTACCCGTGCGGATACCGCCGTCTCCTCCCCGTCCGGAGGGGGCGGCGGTGCGCTGTGCGCCGATCTGTGACCCTGGGGGTGCCCGGCGGAGGCCGTGGACCCTGTAGCGTCGGAGCTGCCATGGATATCGCCTACATTCCCAGCCCGTCGCGGGGCGTCCTGTACATCGGACCGGTCCCGCTGCGCGCGTACGCCTTCTGCATCATCCTCGGTGTCGTCGTGGCCGTCTGGCTCGGCAGCAGGCGCTGGGTCGCCCGCGGCGGTGGCAAGCACACGGTCGGCGACATCGCCGTCTGGGCTGTGCCGTTCGGCCTGGTCGGCGGCCGGCTCTACCACGTGATCACCGATCACCAGCTGTACTTCGGCGAGGGGAAGAACCCCTGGAACGCCCTCAAGATCTGGGAGGGCGGCCTCGGGATCTGGGGCGCGATCGCGCTCGGCGCGGTCGGTGCCTGGATCGGCGCCCGCCGCCGGGGCGTTCCGCTGCCCGCCTACGCCGACGCGATCGCACCGGGCATCGCGCTGGCCCAGGCGCTCGGCCGCTGGGGCAACTGGTTCAACCAGGAGCTGTACGGCCGGGAGACCACGCTGCCGTGGGGCCTGGAGATCCAGAAGACGCTGCCCGGCGGCGAGACGGTCACCGGGATCTACCACCCGACCTTCCTCTACGAGTCGCTCTGGTGCGTCGGTGTCGCGGCGCTGGTGATCTGGGCGGACCGCCGGTTCACCCTGGGCCACGGCCGGGCCTTCGCGCTGTACGTGGCCGGGTACACGGTGGGCCGGTTCTGGACCGAGTACCTGCGGATCGACGACGCGCACCACGTGCTCGGCCTGCGGCTCAACGGCTGGGTCGCGGTCGTGGTCTTCGTGGGGGCCGTCGCCTACTTCGTGATCGTGGGGAAGAAGCGGCCCGGCCGCGAGGACCCCGCGAGCATCGACCCGACGGCGCCCGACTCGGCGTCCGCGGCGGCCGTGACGGACCCGGACCCGGCCGTGGACGAGGAGTCGGAGGGCGCGTCCGGCGAGCCGTCGGACGGGAGGACCGGCTCGAAGCCCGGCTCGACGTCCGGCTCGACGTCCGACGCCAAGTCGGAGGACAGGCCCGGCGCGGGATCGGCCGACACGCTCGCCGAGAAGCTCGACAGGTTGGAGAAGGGCGCCAGGAACCCCGCCTGACCTGCGACGTTCATCGACTCCGGCCGCCCTCCGCACCCTGCGCGAGGGCGGCCGGAGCTTTGTTCGGACAGCCTTGCTTTGCTGGAAATGCCCAGCTCAGGAGGGCTACGGTCGATTCGTCAGCCGAACTGACGATCATTCGACCGTATGGAGGCCGGAGTACCGTGAGCGCGACCACCCTCGACCCCGAGGCCGGGCACCACCCCCGGATCCCCGCCGCCGGGCACCACCGCGACGTGAACGGCGGCTGGCTGCGACCGGCCGTGTTCGGCGCGATGGACGGGCTGGTCTCCAACGTCGCCCTGATGACCGGCGTCGTCGGCGGCGCCGTCTCCGGCGGCACCGTGGTGCTCACCGGTCTGGCGGGCCTGGCGGCCGGTGCCTGCTCGATGGCGGCGGGGGAGTACACCTCGGTCGCCTCCCAGCGCGAGCTGGTCCAGGCCGAGATCGAGGCTGAGCGGCGGGAGCTGCGCCGCAACCCGCACGGCGAGCTGGCCGAGCTGGCGCAGCTGTACGTCGAGCGCGGGGTCGATCCGGCGCTGGCCCGCGAGGTGGCCCGGCAGCTCTCGGCCGACCCGGACCGGACGCTGGAGACACACGCCCGGGAGGAGCTGGGCGTCGACCCCAACGACCTGCCCTCGCCGTGGGTGGCGGCCGGGTCCTCGTTCGTCTGCTTCGCGGCCGGTGCGCTGCTGCCGCTGCTGCCCTACCTGCTCGGTGCGACCTCGCTGCTGCCGGCCCTGCTGCTGTCGGCGGCCGGGCTGTTCGCCTGCGGGGCGGTGGTGGCCCGGGTGACGGCGCGCAGCTGGTGGTTCAGCGGGCTGCGGCAGCTGGTGCTGGGCGGGGCGGCGGCCGGGGTGACGTACCTGCTCGGGTGGCTGATCGGCGGGCAGGTCGGCTGACGGGCCCGCCGGGGCCGCTCGGCCGGCCCGGCGGGCCGGCCGAGGGCTGGGCGGGTGTGCGGGCGGCGCCGTAGGATGGTACGGAAGTGTGCATGATTATGCGGCCGACTGCGTGACGTTCCGCACATGAAGTCCGGATGCGACCTTGCCTAGTCTCACCATTCGGGCTCGGGGTCCGATGATTCGCATCCTGCGGTCGACTCCGGGGATGGATTCGCAGGCGGCCATGATCGGCCTCTGTGGCGTGCGGGTTTCGCCCCTGTTTCGGGCCGCCGAACGCCGGGCACAATCGTCGGTACGTGCGCTGCTGCACGTCCTCTCATTGCACCCTTGACCTGCGGATCAGTCCGCGATGTGGACGCGATATTCCGCTTCCCGGGTTCTTGGGCATCATGTAACTTGCATGAAATCGCATCAGGGCCAACGTCGTCCCTACTGCACCAGCTTCGAAAGACGACGACGGGAGAGCCGATGCTGTCTGCATCCATGCACTCCGCCAACGAGCCCCAGGTCGGCGCCGCGCGCCCGCCGTACGCGCTCGTTCCGGATGCGCGACCTGCTGCTCAGGGCCTGTACGACCCGCGAAACGAGCACGACGCCTGTGGCGTCGGTTTCGTCGCCACGCTGACCGGCATCGCCGACCACACCGTCGTCGAGCAGGCGCTGACCGTCCTGCGCAACCTGGAGCACCGCGGTGCGACCGGCGCCGAGCCGGACTCCGGCGACGGTGCGGGCATCCTCACCCAGGTCCCGGACGCCTTCCTGCGCGCCAGGACCTCCTTCGAGCTCCCGGCGGCCGGCGCCTACGCGGTCGGCATCGCCTTCCTGCCCGACGAGGACGCCGCCGACGCGGCCGCCGTCGCGCAGATCGAGACCATCGCCGCCGAGGAGGGCCTGACCGTCCTCGGCTGGCGCGACGTCCCGGTCACCCCGGACCTGCTGGGCGCCACCGCCCGCAGCGTGATGCCGCGCTTCCGGCAGATCTTCCTGAGCAAGGACGGCGTCGAGGGCATCGTCCTCGACCGGATCGCCTTCGTCGTCCGCAAGCGCTCCGAGCGTGAGGCCGGTGTCTACTTCCCGTCGCTCTCCGCCCGCACCGTCGTCTACAAGGGCATGCTGACCACCGGCCAGCTGGAGCCCTTCTTCCCCGACCTGTCGGACCGGCTCTACGCCTCCGCGCTCGGTCTGGTGCACTCGCGCTTCTCCACCAACACCTTCCCGAGCTGGCCGCTCGCCCACCCGTACCGCTTCGTCGCGCACAACGGCGAGATCAACACGGTCAAGGGCAACCGGAACTGGATGACCGCCCGGGAGTCCCAGCTCGCCACCGACCTGATCCCCGGCGACCTCGGGCGGATCTTCCCGATCTGCACCCCGGACCACTCCGACTCGGCCTCCTTCGACGAGGTCCTGGAGCTGCTCCACCTCGGCGGCCGGTCGCTGCCGCACTCGGTGCTGATGATGATCCCGGAGGCGTGGGAGAACCACGCCACCATGGAGCCGGCCCGCCGTGCGTTCTACCGGTACCACTCCAACCTGATGGAGCCCTGGGACGGCCCGGCCTGCGTCACCTTCACCGACGGCACCCAGATCGGCGCCGTGCTGGACCGCAACGGTCTGCGCCCGGCCCGGTACTGGATCACCGAGGACGGCCTGGTCGTCCTCTCCTCCGAGGTCGGCGTGCTCGACATCGACCAGGAGAAGGTCGTCCGGAAGGGCCGGCTGCAGCCCGGCAAGATGTTCCTCGTCGACACCGCCGAGCACCGCATCGTCGACGACGAGGAGATCAAGTCGGCGCTGGCCTCCGAGCACCCCTACGCGGAGTGGGTCGAGGCCGGCCAGATCCAGCTCGCCAAGCTCCCCGAGCGCGAGCACATCGCGCACACCCACGCCTCGGTCACCCGCCGCCAGCAGACCTTCGGCTACACCGAGGAGGAGCTGCGCGTCATCCTCGCGCCGATGGCCAGGACCGGCGGCGAGGCGCTCGGCTCGATGGGCACCGACTCGCCGATCGCCGCGCTGAGCGAGAAGCCCCGCCTGCTGTTCGACTACTTCGTGCAGCTCTTCGCGCAGGTCACCAACCCGCCGCTGGACGCCATCCGCGAGGAGCTGGTCACCTCCCTGCTCTCCAACCTCGGCCCCGAGGGCAACCTGCTGGCCGCCGAGGCCGCCGCCTGCCGCTCCGTCGGCATCACCTTCCCGGTGATCGACAACGACGAGCTGGCCAAGCTGGTCCACATCAACGCCGACGGCGACCAGCCCGGCCTCAAGGCCGTCACGCTGTCCGGCCTGTACAAGGTCTCCAGCGCCGGCGAGGGCCTGGCCGCCCGGCTCGCCGCGATCGCCGCCGAGGCCGACGCCGCGATCGCCGACGGCGCCCGGATCATCGTGCTCTCCGACCGGCACTCGGACGCCGAGCACGCCCCGATCCCCTCGCTGCTGCTCACCTCGGCCATCCACCACCACCTGATCCGCACCAAGCAGCGCACCCAGGTGTCGCTGCTGGTCGAGGCCGGTGACGTCCGCGAGGTGCACCACGTCGCCCTGCTGATCGGCTACGGCGCCGGCGCGGTCAACCCGTACCTGGCCATGGAGTCGGTCGAGGACCTCGTCGCCCAGGGCGTCTTCATCGAGGGCGTCGAGCCCGAGAAGGCGATCAAGAACCTGATCAAGGCGCTCGGCAAGGGTGTGCTGAAGGTGATGTCCAAGATGGGCATCTCCACCGTCGCCTCCTACCGCGGCGCCCAGGTCTTCGAGGCGATCGGCCTCTCCCAGGAGCTGGTGAACGGCTACTTCGCCGGCACCACCACCAAGCTCGGCGGCATCGGCCTGGACGAGATCGCCCGCGAGACCGCCGCCCGGCACGCCAAGGCGTACCCGGCCTCCGGCATCCCCGCCGCGCACCGCGCGCTGGACATCGGCGGCGAGTACCAGTGGCGCCGCGAGGGCGAGCCGCACCTGTTCGACCCGGACACCGTGTTCCGGCTCCAGCACTCCACCCGCAACCGCCGGTACGACATCTTCAAGCAGTACACGGACCGGGTGAACGAGCAGTCCGAGCGGCTGATGACGCTGCGCGGCCTGTTCCGGCTGGACGGCCTCGGCCGCACCCCGATCTCCGTCGACGAGGTCGAGCCGGTCTCCGAGATCGTCAAGCGGTTCTCCACCGGCGCCATGTCGTACGGCTCGATCTCCCTGGAGGCGCACGAGACCCTGGCGATCGCGATGAACCGCCTCGGCGCCAAGTCCAACACCGGTGAGGGCGGCGAGGACCCGGACCGCCTGTACGACCCGGAGCGCCGTTCGGCGATCAAGCAGGTCGCCTCCGGCCGGTTCGGCGTCACCTCCGAGTACCTGGTCAACGCGGACGACATCCAGATCAAGATGGCCCAGGGCGCCAAGCCCGGCGAGGGCGGCCAGCTGCCCGGCCACAAGGTCTACCCGTGGGTCGCCAAGACCCGGCACTCCACTCCGGGTGTCGGTCTGATCTCGCCGCCGCCGCACCACGACATCTACTCGATCGAGGACCTGGCGCAGCTGATCCACGACCTCAAGAACGCCAACCCGGCGGCCCGCATCCACGTGAAGCTGGTCTCCGAGGTCGGCGTCGGCACGGTCGCGGCCGGCGTCTCCAAGGCGCACGCGGACGTGGTCCTGGTCTCCGGCCACGACGGCGGCACCGGCGCCTCGCCGCTCACCTCGCTGAAGCACGCCGGTGGTCCCTGGGAGCTCGGCCTCGCCGAGACCCAGCAGACCCTGCTGCTCAACGGTCTGCGCGACCGCATCGTCGTCCAGACCGACGGCCAGCTGAAGACCGGCCGCGACGTCGTCATCGCCGCGCTGCTCGGCGCGGAGGAGTTCGGCTTCGCGACCGCCCCGCTGGTCGTCTCCGGCTGCATCATGATGCGCGTCTGCCACCTGGACACCTGCCCGGTCGGCGTCGCCACCCAGAACCCGGTGCTCCGCGAGCGGTTCTCCGGCAAGCCCGAGTTCGTGGTCAACTTCTTCGAGTTCATCGCCGAGGAGGTCCGGGAGATCCTGGCCGAGCTGGGCTTCCGCACGATCGAGGAGGCCGTCGGCCACGCCGAGCACATCAACGCGCAGGCCGCGGTCGACCACTGGAAGGCCGCCGGGCTCAACCTGGCCCCGCTCTTCCACGTCCCCGCGCTGCCCGAGGGCGCCTCGCTCCACCGCACCACCACGCAGGACCACGCGCTCGACAAGGCGCTCGACAACCAGCTGATCGACCTGGCGCAGGACGCCCTGGAGAACGGCGACGCCGTCCGCATCCAGCTGCCGATCCGCAACGTCAACCGGACCGTCGGCACCATGCTCGGCCACCACGTGACCAAGCGGTACCGCGGTGAGGGCCTGCCGGAGGGGACCATCGACGTCACCTTCACCGGCTCGGCCGGCCAGTCCTTCGGCGCCTTCGTGCCCCGCGGCATCACGCTCCGGCTGGAGGGCGACGCCAACGACTACGTCGGCAAGGGCCTGTCGGGCGGTGTGATCGTGGTCCGCCCGGCCCGCGACGCCGCCGCCATCGGCAACGACGCGCAGAACCACGTCATCGCCGGCAACACCATCGGCTACGGCGCCACCAGCGGCCGGATCCACCTGCGCGGCAAGGCCGGCGAGCGGTTCGCCGTCCGCAACTCGGGCGCCACCCTGGTCGTCGAGGGCGTGGGCGACCACGGCCTGGAGTACATGACCGGCGGGCGGGTCGTCGTCCTCGGTGAGACCGGGCGCAACCTGGCGGCCGGCATGTCCGGCGGCATCGCCTACGTGCTCGACCTGCGGCCGGCCAACGTCAACGACGGCATGGTGGGCATCGAGGCCCCCACCGCCGCCGACCGGGACTGGCTGCGCGAGACCGTGCAGCAGCACTACGAGGAGACCGGCTCCACCGTCGCCGCCGAGCTCCTGGCGGACTGGGGCAGCGGTGTCTCCCGCTTCTCCACGATCATGCCGACCGACTACAAGGCAGTGCTCGCCGCCAAGGACGCCGCTGAGCGCGATGGCCTCTCCGAGGCCGAGACCACTCGCAAGATGATGGAGGCGGCACATGGCTGACCCCAAGGGCTTCCTGACCACGCCCAAGCAGCTGGCCGAGCGCCGTCCCGTGGACGTCCGTCTGCGGGACTGGAACGAGGTCTACGTCGAACGCAGCCTCCTGCCGATCATCACCAAGCAGGCCGGCCGCTGCATGGACTGCGGCATCCCGTTCTGCCACAACGGCTGCCCGCTCGGGAACCTCATCCCCGAGTGGAACGACCTCGCCTACCGGGACGAGTGGTCCGGTGCCATCGAGCGTCTGCACGCGACCAACAACTTCCCGGAGTTCACCGGTCGCCTCTGCCCGGCGCCGTGCGAGTCGGCGTGCGTCCTCGGCATCAACCAGGACGCGGTGACCATCAAGAACGTCGAGGTCACCATCATCGACAAGGCCTGGGACCGGGGCGGCGTCACCGCCCAGATCCCGGAGCGGCTCTCCGGCAAGACGGTCGCCGTGGTCGGCTCCGGGCCGGCCGGCCTGGCCGCCGCCCAGCAGCTCACCCGGGCCGGGCACACCGTCGTGGTGTACGAGCGGGCCGACCGGATCGGCGGCCTGCTGCGCTACGGCATCCCCGAGTTCAAGATGGAGAAGCGCCACATCAACCGCCGCGTCGAGCAGATGCGGGCGGAGGGCACCCGGTTCCGCACCGGCGTGCACGTGGGCGAGGACATCACCGGGCAGCAGCTGCGCGAGCGCTTCGACGCCGTCGTCGTCGCCGCCGGTGCGACCACCGCCCGTGACCTGCCGGTGCCCGGGCGCGAGCTCAAGGGCGTCCACCAGGCCATGGAGTACCTGCCGCTGGCCAACAAGGTGCAGGAGGGCGACTTCGTCGAGGCCCCGATCAGCGCCAAGGGCAAGCACGTCGTCGTCATCGGCGGCGGCGACACCGGCGCCGACTGCGTCGGCACCGCCCACCGGCAGGGCGCGGCCTCCGTCACCCAGCTGGAGATCATGCCGCGGCCCGGCGAGGACCGCCCCGGCAACCAGCCCTGGCCGACCATGCCGATGACCTACAAGGTCACCTCCGCGCACGAGGAGGGCGGCGAGCGGATCTACTCCGTCTCCACCACCCACTTCAGCGGCGACGAGGACGGCAACGTGCAGGAGCTGCACCTCGTCGAGGTGGAGTTCAGGAACGGGAAGTTCGAGCAGGTTCCCGGCAGCGCGCGGGCCCTCCCGGCGCAGCTGGTCACCCTGGCCATGGGCTTCACCGGCACCGACGTGAAGAACGGCCTGGTCGAGCAGCTGGGCGTGGACCTCGACGCACGGGGTAATGTTGCCCGTGACGGTCGTTTCGCCACCAACGTCGATGGCGTGTACGTCTGCGGCGACGCCGGGCGTGGCCAGTCCCTGATCGTCTGGGCCATCGCGGAGGGCCGTTCGGCCGCCGCGGCCGTGGACACGTACCTGGGCGGCAAGACCCCGCTGCCCGCCCCGATCCGGCCGACCGACCGCCCGCTGGTGGTCTGACGCACCCCTGAACCGCCCGGCGCCGCATCGCCGGGTTGCACCGAGCCGCATCCCGCCAGAGTCGCCGGGCCACCGCGGTCCCTGGCGCCTGCCCTCTCCCCGACCAGTCAGAGGGCAGGCGCCGCTGTGCGTTCCCGCGCGGCGGTGCCCCCGCGCGGTGGTTCGGCCGTCGTACGGCAGTCCGGCCGTCGCCGTGGTCGCGTGGGCTACCGGCCGTCCAGCAGGAGTTCGGACGCCTCGGTGCGGGCGTACAGCACCGTGCGGCCGGTGCGGTGCCGGGCGGTGAGGCCGGCCCCGCGCAGGGCCGTGAGGTGGTGGGAGACGTTGGCGGGGGAGAGGCCGGTCCGGGCGGCCAGCTCGGTGGTGGAGGCGGGCGCGGCGAGTTCGGCGAGCAGCCGGGCACGGGTGCGGCCGATGACCCCGGCCAGCCCCTCGGGGACGGCGGGGCCGGTGGTCTCCCAGAGCGTGGCCACGCCCCGGGGCGGGTAGACCAGGCCGGGCTGGCCGGCGTTCCCGCTCTGCCAGACCATGCCGGGCCAGATGAACGCGCACGGCACCAGCACCAGCCCCCGGCCCGCGTCCAGCCGCTCCTCGATGTCGTAGCGCCGCTGGGCCAGCGTCAGCCGGCCGTCCCGCCAGCTCACCTTGTGGTGCAGCCCCTCGAACAGCGCCGCCGGCCCCGCCGCCGCCATCCGCCGCGCCCGGTACAGGATCTCGCCCTCCGCCAGTCGCTCGATGCGGGGCCAGTACGGCGCGACGGCCACCGCCCAGTACGCCCGGACCTCGGCCACCAGCCGGGCGATGCCGGCCCCGGGGTCGGCCCGCAGCGCGGCGACCAGCGGGGGCAGCGGTTCGGCCAGCGGGGCGAGGCCGGTGCGGACGGCGGCGGGCGTGGTGGAGGCCAGGAGGGCCAGCTCGGTCTCCAGGTCGGGCGCGGTGGCGGACGGCATCGGGATGAGGAAGCCGGGCAGGTGCCAGGCCGGCATCGGGACGAGCTGGGAGAGCAGGTCGTAGCGGACGCCGGCCGCGGCCAGCCGCTCGCGGGTGCGGCGCACCCACGGCAGGTGGACGGCCTTGGCACCCGGGTCCTTGAGGACCTGGACGCTGGTCACCACCTCCAGGAGGCGCGAGCACGCGAACCGGGTGGCGGCGACGTCCTGGGCGGAGAAGTCCAGGGTGAGCACGAGGTCCTCCGGCGGGGAGCGGGGAGCGAGCGGCGAGGATTCGAACAGGGTCGAATCTCTGGGCGTGGTCGATCATCGCCGAAAGGCTCGGCCCATGACCACCACCGTTGCGCCTGTCGCACTCCGGGACCGCCTCGGACTCCCCGTCACCACCGGCCGCCACCGGCTGATCGCCGCCCACCTCGTGGACAGCCTCGGCACCGGTCTGATCCTCGCCTTCACCCTCGTCTACTTCGCCCGCACCACCTCCCTCACCGTGGCGGCGATCGGCGCCGCCGTCTCCGCCGCCCGGTTGCTGGCGCTGCCCACCGCGATCGTCGTCGGCCCGCTGATCGACCGTTACGGCGCCCGCACCACGGCCGTCTGCGGCAACGCGCTCTCCGCCGTCGCCTTCGCGGGCTACCTGGTCGCCGGGCAGCTGTGGCAGATCGTGCTGGTCTGCCTGCTGGCCCAGATCGGGCACGTCGGCTACTGGACGTCCAGCAGCGGGCTGGTGGTGCTCGCCTCGGCCGACGGCGAGCGGACCCGCTGGTTCGCGCTCGTCCAGACCCTGCGCAACACCGGGATGGGGCTCGGCGGGGCCCTGGGCGCCGTCCTGGTGGCCGGGGGCGGCACGGGCGGGCTGCGGGCGCTGGTGGTGCTCAACGCGGTCAGCTTCGCCCTGGCCTCGGTCATGCTGGCCTCCTGGCGCCCGGCGGCCGCTGCGGCCCCGGGGAGGGGCCCGGACGGGGCTGCGGGGGCGGCCCGGGGCGTGGCGCCCGCCGCCCGCGAGCGCGGCGGCTACCGGGCGGTGCTCCGGGACCGGCGGTACCTGCTGCTGGTGGCCGTCAACCTCACCTTCGTCTTCGGCTCGATGATCATCAGCATGCTGCTCGCCGTCTACCTGGTCGAGGGCCTGCACCGGGAGGCCTGGGTGGCCGGCTCGCTGCTCGTCCTCAACGGCGTCCAGGTGGTGCTCACCCAGAGCGCCGTCGCCCGCCGGCTGGAACGGTTCCGGCCGACCCGGGTGGTGGCGGCCGGCGCGCTGCTCAACGCCGTCGCCTTCGGACTCTTCGCCGCCGTGGCCGCCGCCCCCGGCTGGGCCGTTCTGGCCGGCCTCTACCTGGCGATGGCCGTCTACAACCTCGCCGAGACCGTCTCCACCCCCTACGCCGAGGAACTCTCCGTCTCGCTCGCCGACCCGGCCCGCCGCGGCCGCTACCTCGCCGTCTACCAGCTCTCCTGGAACCTCGGCCAGGCCGTCGCCCCCGGAATCCTCTCCCTCCTCCTCGGCCACGGCACCGCGCTGCCCTGGATCTTCCTGCTCGTCCTGAGCCTGGCCGCCGTTCCCGCCCTGATGCGGCTGGAACGCTTGCGGTGACCGGGATCCGGGGATGTCCAGAGGGCCGTCCGACGGCTAGAGTGCAATCCGAGCAGCTACGGGACAACTACCGCGCGTGTCCGGGCGGCAGGTCGGCCCCGGGCACGAAGCCGACGGCGGCCGGGTCACCGGGGACCGCGTCGGGCGGGCTGTTCGCGGGGGCGTACCGAGGACTGTTGTTTGTCGGTCCCTGATGGAAGACTGCGGCCGACGGCCGGGGGGCTGCGCGAGGTGCGGAGGTTGAGGCGATGAGTGCGACTCAGGCGGGCGGCGGTGCCACGGTGCGGCGTCTGCTGCTGGGGTCACAGCTGCGCCGGCTCCGGGAGGCGAGGGGAGTCAGCCGCGAGGAGGCCGGGTACTCGATCCGGGCCTCCGAGTCGAAGATCAGCCGGATGGAGCTCGGCCGGGTCGGCTTCAAGGAGCGCGACGTCGCCGACCTGCTGACGCTGTACGGCGTCGAGGCGGAGCAGGAACGGGCCTCGGTACTGGGGCTGGTCCGCGCCGCCAACGCCACCTCCTGGTGGCAGGGGTACGGGGACGTCCTGCCGGGCTGGTTCCAGAACTACCTGGGGCTGGAGGAGGCGGCCACCCTGATCCGCAGCTACGAGGTCCAGTTCGTGCACGGGCTGCTGCAGACCGCCGACTACGCGCGGGCGGTGATCACCCACGGTGGGCACGTCACCGAGGCGGAGGAGATCGAGCGCCGGGTGGAGGTGCGGCTCAAGCGGCAGGCGGTGCTGACCGCCGAGCAGTCGCCCCGGCTGCTCGCGGTGCTGGACGAGGCCGTGCTGCGCCGCCCCTGGGGCGGGCCGGAGCTGATGCGGGCCCAGGTCGACCGGCTGCTGGAGCTGACCGAACTGCCCAACGTGGTGCTCCAGGTGATGCCGCTGGGGTTCGGCGGCCTGCGGGCGGAGGGCGGCGCGTTCTCCGTGCTGACCTTCGACGACCAGGACCTCCCCGACATCGTCTACCTGGAGCAGTTCACCACCGCGCTCTACCTGGACAAGCCGGCCGAGGTGGCCGAGTACGCCGGTGCGATGGACGGCCTGCTGGCCGACAGTCTCTCCCTCGACCGGACACGGGAACTTCTTCGCTCCGTACGCCAAGAGCTGTAGACGCTCAGTACGATGAGCCTCGATCAGATCTGATCGCGAACTGCTCGCGGGCGTTCACGAATCGGCACGAGAGGGACTTAGATGTCGTACCTTTCCGAGTTGGCGCTGCAGTACATCGACGGCGAGTGGCGCAATGGCAGCGGCTCCTGGGACATCGTCGACGTCGACCCGTTCACCGGTGACAAGATCGCCACCGTCACGGTCGCCACCGTCGACGAGGTCGACCAGGCGTACCGGGCCGCCGAGCGGGCGCAGAAGGAGTGGGCGGCCACCAACCCGTACGCCCGCCGGCTGGTCTTCGAGCGCGCGCTGCGGATCGTCGAGGAGCGCGAGCAGGAGATCACCGAGGCCATCATGGTCGAGCTCGGCGGCACCGCGCTCAAGGCCGGGTTCGAACTCGCCCTCACCAAGGACATGCTGCGCGAGGCGATGCAGCTGGCGCTGCGCGCCGAGGGTCGGCTGCTGCCCTCGCCGGTCGACGGCAAGGAGAACCGGCTCTACCGCCTGCCGGTCGGCGTGGTCGGCGTGATCAGCCCGTTCAACTTCCCGCTGTTCCTCTCGATCAAGGCCGTGGCGCCCGCGCTGGCGCTCGGCAACGGCGTGGTGCTCAAGCCGCACCAGGAGACCCCGGTGGTCGGCGGCACCCTGCTCGCCAAGATCTTCGAGGAGGCGGGCCTGCCGGCCGGCCTGTTCAACGTCGTGGTCACGGACATCGCCGAGATCGGCGACGCGTTCATCGAGCACCCGGTGCCGAAGGTGATCTCCTTCACCGGCTCCGACAAGGTCGGCCGGCACGTCGCCACCGTCGCCGCCTCGCACTTCAAGCGGACCGTGCTGGAGCTGGGCGGCAACAGCGCGCTGATCGTGCTGGACGACGCCGACCTCGACTACGCGGTCGCCGCCGCCGTGTTCAGCCGCTTCGCCCACCAGGGCCAGGTCTGCATGGCCGCCAACCGGATCCTCGTCGACCGCAGCGTGGCGGAGGAGTTCACCGCCAGGTTCGTCGCCAAGGTCGCCGGCCTGAAGGTCGGCGACCCCAAGGACCCGGCCACCCAGATCGGCCCGCTGATCAACCCCGTCCAGGCCGCCGCCATCGGGGCCGAGGTCGACCAGGCGCTCGCCGCCGGCGCCACGGCGCTGCTGCGCGGCGAGACCAACGGAAGCCTGATGGACCCGGTCGTCCTCGGCGACCTGCCGGCCGACGCGCCGATCCTGCGCCGCGAACTGTTCGGGCCGGTGGTGCTGGTGGTGCCGTTCGACGGCGAGGACGAGGCGGTGCGGATCGCCAACGACACCCCGTTCGGACTCAGCGGCGCGGTGCACACCGCCGACGTCGAGCGCGGCGTGCGGGTGGCGCAGCGGATCGAGACCGGCATGATCCACGTCAACGACGGCACGATCGCGGACGAGGCGATCGTGCCCTTCGGCGGGGAGAAGAACTCGGGCGTCGGCCGGCTGAACGGCGAGTCCACGGTCGACGCGTTCACCACGGTGAAGTGGATCTCGATCCAGCACGGACGCAGCCGCTTCCCGTTCTGAGGCGCCGCGGCCGGTGCGGCCGTACGGGTCCGGCCGTCCCCCGCCGTGGCGGGCGGACGGCCGGGTTCCACCTTGTTTCCGTAGGTGTACGGCAGATGCCCTATGCTGCCCGGCATATGACCGGAACGGACCCAGGGGGTATCGGGGATGACCGACTATCAGGAGATCGGCCGGGACTGGCTCGTCGGCGGTGAGGGCGACGAGGCCCGCCCGCCCACCGACCTCCGTCCGGAGATCCCGCACCCCGCCCGGATGTACGACTACTACCTCGGGGGCAAGGACAACTTCCCCGCCGACCGCGCGGCCGCGGAGAAGGTCCTCGCGATCAGCCCGCTGGTGCGGATCAGCGCCGTCGCCAACCGGGCCTTCCTCGGCCGCGCCGTGCGACAGCTCGCCACCGAGGGCATCCGGCAGTTCGTCGACGTCGGCACCGGGATCCCGAGCGCCGGCAACACGCACGAGATCGCCCAGGCGGTGAACCCCGACGCGCGGGTGGTCTACCTGGACAACGATCCGATCGTGCTGGTCCACGGGCGCGCCCTGCTGAGCGGAACCGCCGCCGGGAGCACCTCCGTGGTCCAGGCCGACCTGCGTGACCCCGCGGCGATCCTGGCGACCCCCGAGGTGCGCAGGGCGCTCGACTCCGGCGAGCCGGTCGGCCTGCTGCTCGTCGCGGTGCTGCACTTCGTCGACGAGGAGCGCGACCCGTACGGCATCGTGCGCACCCTCGTGGACGCGCTGCCGGCCGGCAGCCGCCTCGTCCTCTCGCACGGCACTCTCGACTTCACCCCCGACGTCGACGCCTCCCGCGGCCCGGCCGTCTACCGCAGCGCCACCGCACAGCTGACCATGCGCAGCCGCGCGCAGGTGCTGCGCTTCTTCGACGGCCTGGACCTGGCCGAGCCCGGCCTGGTCACCGCGCCGCTCTGGCGCCCCGACGGGCCCGAGCAGTCCACCGACTCCCAGGTGGGCATCTGGGCGGGCGTCGGCGAGAAGCGGTAGGGCGGCGGGCCGGGCCTCGCGGCCGTCAGGCCGACGGGTGGCGGAGCGGTTCGGCGGGCACCTGCTTGCCGCCCGGCTCGACGGTGGCGATCGGGACGTAGGTGAGGTCGGGACTGCGGAGCTTGCCGGTGCGGGGCGAGGCGAGGTCGGTGTTCTCGCGGGGCATCGGATCGGCGGGGCGGCGGGCGTCGGACCGGCGGCGGACGAGCAGCAGGTTCCGCTGGTGGATCACGGACGGCCGGCCGTCATGATGATCTCGTCGCCGGAGACCTCGATCCTCCACCCCGACGGAGGGGTGAGGCTCTGCGCGCAGGCCGGCAACCGGGCGTGCCGTTCGGCGGCGTGGACTCCGGTTGTGCGGTCATTCTCGCACCGCGGCAGGCTGCGTCACGGATAGTTCGTACCGCGAATTGTAAGGTGCCCGACTGCTAGTCTGGGCGGGTGGACAAGAGTGATGACGACCGGATCGGGATCGTGGGGGCGCTGGTGCGGACGGCGTTCCTGGTGGACACGGTGTACACGGAGTCCGCGCGGGACCACGGGATCACGCCGCAGCAGGGTCAGCTGCTCTGCGTGCTGATGGCGCGGTCGTTCGTGATGGGTGAGCTCGGGTCGGTCCTGCGGCTGGCCAAGTCGAGCCTCACCGGCCTGGTCGACCGCACCGAGCGCAACGGTCTGGTGCGACGGGAGAGCTGCGCGGAGGACGCGCGCGCGGTGCGGGTCGCGCTGACGCCCGAGGGTGCCGCGCTGGCCGAGGAGTTCCACACCGAGACCTGCCGCCGGATCGAGGCGCTGCCGGACGGTCTGGCCCCCGGCGAGCGGGAGGTGCTCACCGACCTGCTCGGCCGGGTGGTGCTGGACAACAAGGTGCCCGCGGTCTTCGGGGAGTCGGGCGTAGGCGTCGGGGGGTGCGCCGGCCACACGTGCTGAGGCCCGGCTTTTCGCCGGAAGGGGTTGCAGTTCGCGAAACGAACTAATATGTTCGTGGAGCGAACTGCAACTCTTTTCTGCTTGGGGGCAAGGGACATGAGTCGTACCGTTGTAGTGGTCGGCGGAGGGTACGGGGGAACCGCGGTGGCCAAGGCGCTCGACGCCGAGGCCGACGTCGTCCTGATCGACCCGCGCGACGCCTTCGTCAACGCCGTCGGGTCGTTGCGGGCGCTCGTCCGGCCCGACTGGGCGGGCAACATCTTCTTCCCGTACGACACGCTGCTCGCCCGGGGCGAGGTGATCCGCGACCGCGCCGCCTCGGTGGACCCCGGCGGCGTCACCCTGGCCTCCGGCCGACGCGTCGAGGCCGACTACCTGGTGCTCGCCACCGGCTCGACCTACGCCTACCCGGCCAAGCCCACCGCCGACTCCGCCGGCGAGGCGCTGGAGCACCTCCACGGGACCCACAAGGAACTGGCCGCCGCCGCCCGGGTCCTGATCGTCGGCGCCGGACCGGTCGGACTGGAGCTCGCCGGCGAGATCAAGGAGGTCTGGCCGACGAAGGACGTCACCGTCCTCGACCCGGCCGACCGGCTGCTCCCGGCCTTCCTGCCCGAGGTGCGCGAGGACCTGCACCGGCAGCTGGACGAGCTGGGCGTGCGGCTCCGCCTGGGCACCGGCCTCGCCGGGCAGCCCGCCACCGAACCGGGCCGGGCCGGGGAGTTCACCGTCGCCACCACGGACGGCGCGGAGATCACCGCCGACATCTGGTTCCGCGCGTACGGCGTGCGGGTCAACAGCGACTACCTCGCCGACGGCCTGCTGCTGGAGCGCACCGAGCTGGGCCAGGTCCGGGTCGGCGAGACCCTCGCCGTCGAAGGCCACCCGCACGTGTACGCGGTCGGCGACCTCACCGACGTCGCCGAGCCCAAGATGGCGGGCAACGCGGGCCGGCACGCCGAGGTGGTGGCGCGGAACATCCTCGCCCAGCTGAAGGGCGAGCCGGCCGAGGCGGTCTACCAGCCGCTGTCCCACGCGGCGATGCTGGTGCCGCTCGGCCCGCGGGGCGGAGTCGGCCAGCTGCCCGGACCCGACGGGCCGTTCTTCGCCCCGGCGGCCACGGTCGCCCAGTACAAGGGCGGCGACCTGTTCACCGCGCAGTACATCGAGCTGTTCGGCAGGGTCTGAGCCGCGCCGTACGCCGAGCCGCGCCGTTCGCCGAGCCGCACCGTCCGGGCGCGCGGGGGGACTGCGGCGCCCGGGCGGGAGGCCGCCTCCCCCGCTCCGCCGCCCCCGCTCCGGCGGGGGCGGCGGCGGGCAGGCCCTACGCCGTGCGGGCCTCGCGGCGGTAGCCGCCGGGGGCCTGCCCGTACTCGCGCTTGAACGCCTTGGCGAAGGCGTACTCCGAGCCGTAGCCGGTCTGGGCGGCGACGGTGGTGAGCGGGGCCTCGGACTCGCGCAGCAGCCGGGCGGCCGTGGTCATCCGCCACCGGGTGAGGTAGGCCATGGGCGGCTCGCCGACGAGGTTGGTGAAGCGGCGGGCGAAGGCCGCCCGGGAGAGGCCCACGCGGCCCGCCAGGGACTCCACCGTCCACGCGGTGGACGGCGCCTCGTGGATGGCGGTGAGCGCCGGGGCGACGGCCGCGTCGCCGAGGGCCGCCGCCCAGCCGGCGGCCGTCGCCGCAGGCCGGTCCTCGAACCACGCCCGCAGGATGTAGAGGAGCAACGAGTCGATCAGGGCCGGGACGATGCCGGTCGAGCCGATCCTGGGGTTCTCCAGCTCTGCGCCCAACAGCTGCACGGCCGCGCTGAGTTCGGGGTGCCGGCCGTGCCGGGTCGGCAGGTGGATGATCTCCGGCAGCTGGCGCACCAAGGGGTGTGGGCGCCCCTGGTCCAGGTGGTAGTTGCCGCACAGCAGGCTGGTGCGCGGCCCGTCGCCGCCGATGGAGACCGTGCCGATCGGCAGGCTCGGCCGGAACTGGTCCGGCCGTTCCGGGACGGCCGGGGTGTCCGGGTGGTCGGCGAGGATGTGGCCGTGACCGTCCCGCAGGAAGACCACGTCCCCCGGGCTGAGCGCGACCGGCGCCAGCCCGGGGGCGTCGTCCAGCGGGACCAGCCAGCACGTTCCGTACAGCACCACGTGGAACCCGGCGCCCGCGACCGGGGGAAGACGCAGCCCCCAGGGCGCCCGCCCCTCGGTGCGGACGGAGGTGGGCTGCCCCGTCCGCATCGAGCTCAACGCCTCGGTCAGGATGTCCACGTGTTCTCCCCGGTCAGGTGACGCATGTCCGCAGCCTAGAAGCCCGGGCTCAGGCGACGGTGAGGACGATCTTGCCCTGGGTCCGCCCCGAGGCGATCAGCTCGTGGGCCTTGCCCGCCTCCTCCAGCGGGAAGGTGTCGGCGATGTGCGGCCGGACCCGGCCCTCGTCGACCAGCTTGGCGATCGCCTCCAGCGAGGCGTAGTCCGGCTCCACCGAGATGCCCGCGAACCGGCGGCCGGCGGCCTCCACCTCGGCGGCGAGCGCGGTGTTCCAGTGCTCCATGATCGAGACGAGCACGCCGCCCGGCCGCAGCACCCGCAGTGAGGCGGTGCCCTGCGAGGAGGAGTCGAAGACCACGTCGACCTCGCCGACCGCCTCCAGGTAGCCGTCGGCCCGGTAGTCGATCACCTCGTCGGCGCCGAGTCCGCGCACGAACGCGTGCTTCGGCTCGCTCGCCAGCGCGATCACGTGGGCGCCCCGGGCCTTGGCGATCTGGACGGCGAGGTGGCCGACGCCGCCCGCCGCACGGTGGATCAGCACCCGCTCGCCCTCGGAGAGCCGCGCCGCGTCCACCAGGCCCTGCCAGGCGGTCAGCCCCGCCAGCGGCAGGGCCGCCGCCTGCACGTGGTCCAGCGAGGCGGGCTTGCGGGCCACCTGGCGGGACGGGACCGCCACGTACTCGGCGTAGCCGGTGGCGGCCCGCGGGAAGAACGGCAGCCCGAACACCTCGTCGCCCGGCTTGAAACGGGCGCCCGGGCCGACCGCCTCGACCACGCCCGAGATGTCCCAGCCGACCCCGAACGGCGGCTCGCCGAGCAGCGGGTAGTTGCCCGAACGGACCGCCGCGTCCACCGGGTTGACGCCGCTGGCGTGGACCCGGACGAGGACCTCGGCGCCGAGCGGGGAGGGACGGTCGATCTCGACGACCTCCAGGACCTCCGGGCCGCCGACGGACTTCTGGATGACTGCGCGCATGGGACTGTTCCTTCTCTGCCGGGGTGATCCGCTGGTGACGTCTCCAACAGTAGGAAGGCCGTGAGCGCGCATGAATATCCTGCTGTCTCCGGAAGATGTCCCGGCGTCTCGCCGGCCGGCCGCCTGGGCCCGTCCGGACGGCCCAGGCCGTCCGCTCGGGCGGCCCCGCCGAAGTGGACTCTCCCCCGGAGGGAGGGTCCACGATGGCGGGGTGCCAGACCACGACGAACTCCTCACCATCGGGCGCTTCGCCCGGCTCTGCCGTCTGAGCGTCAAACAGCTCCGCCACTACGACGAGACCGGCCTGCTGGCCCCCGCCCGGGTCGACGCCGCCACCGGCTACCGCTACTACGCGCCCGGGCAGGCCCGTGACGCCCTCACCATCGTGCTGCTGCGCGAACTCGACCTCCCGCTGGCGGTGATCGCCGCCACCCTCTGCGCCGAGCCTCCCGACCGCGCGCGCCTGCTGCGCGCCGAACGCGACCGCGTCGCCGAACGGATCACCCGCGACCGGGCCCGGCTGGACCTGCTGGAACGTCTCGCCGACGGCGGCGGTCTGCCCGGCTACGAGGTCGTCCGCGGCCGGGAGCCGGACCGGCGGCTCGCGGTGGTCCGGGCGACCGCCGGGCCCGCGGAGCTGGGGGAACGGGTCGGCGCGTGCGTCGGGCTGCTGCTGGCCGGTCTCGCCGGTCCGGGCGGACCGGGTGACCCGCGGTGGAGCCCCCCGCTCTGGGGCCTGTTCCCGCTGGACCTGGGGGACGGGATGCGGATCGCCGTCGGGGCGGAAGTGAAGGCGGCGCTACCGGCGACGGAAGGCGTCGGGACGCCGGTCGGGACGCAGGCCGGGGCGCCGGAGGGGTCACCGGAGGAGTCACCGGAGGGCGGACGGGTGGAGCGGGGCCTCGCGTACGAGGTGCTGCCCGGCGGGCCGGTCGTCGAGACCGTGCACCACGGCCCGTACTCCCGACTGCCGCTCGCCTACCACGCGCTGCTCTCCGCCGTGCACGAGCGCGGGCTGCGCCCGGTGCCCCCGGTCCGGGAGGCGTACCTGGTCGGCCCCGGTGAGGCGCCGGACGAGGAATGGATGACCAGGTTGGTCGTACGGGTCGAGGAGGACGCGACATGACGGAGCCGCGCGGGGCGAAGCACTGCGAGACGACCACCCTGGGGGTGCTGCTGCGCCACGAGGGCCTGGACCTGTCCGAACCGATGCTGTTCGGGCTCGGGGCGGGGCTGTCGTTCGTCTACTGGGACGGTAAGGGCCTGGACTTCCCGTTCCTCGGCGGCCGGGTCAAGCCGTTCGAACTGACCCGGAACCTGGCCGTGCGCCTCGGGCTGGAGCTCGTGGTCAAGGAGACCGGATCCGCGCGCCGGGCCTGGGAGAACGTGGCCGCCGAACTCGACGCCGGCCGGCCGGTCGGGCTCCAGGTGGACAGCTACCACCTGGAGTACTTCACCTCGAAGGTCCACTTCGGCGGGCACGTCGTCGCGATGTACGGCCATGACGGCCGGGACGCGCACCTGGTCGACACCGAGCAGCAGGGCGGCGCCGTCACCACCAGCCTCGCCTCGCTGGCCGCGGCGCGCGCCGAGCGCGGGCCGATGACGGCGCGGAACCGCTCGTTCACGCTCGCCGTGCGGGGCGAACCGGCCGCGTTGCAGGGGCCGTTGGCGCGGGAGAAGCTGGTGCGGGAGGCGATGGTGCCCGCGCTCACCGCCTGCGCCGACGCGTTCCTCCACCCACCGATCGCCAACCTCGGCCACCGGGGTGTCGACAAGGCGGCGGCGCTGGTGCCGGGCTGGCAGGCACGCGCCGACCGGCCGGAGATCCGACTGCCGCAGGCCGCCCGGATGATGGAGCTGGCCGGTACCGGTGGCGCGCTGTTCCGCAACCTCTACCGGGACTTCCTCGGCGAGTGCGTGGAACTCCTGGACGACCCGCGCCTCCGGCTCGCCCACGCGAAGTACGCGGAGGCGGCCCGGGGTTGGACGGAGGTGGCCCGGCTGGTGGCCGCCGCCGGCACCTCCGGTGAGGCGGCGCAGCTGGTCGAGGCGGGCGCGCTGCTGCGGGAGCTGGCGGCCCTGGAACGTTCGGCGATGGGGGAGTTGACCCGGCTGGGGGAGTTGAGCCGGCTGGGCGAGTGAACGCCCGCTAGCCGGGGGGAAGTTCGCCGACCCGGGTGACGGCGGCCCGGGATGTCCGGCAGTGCCACCAGGCCGTCCCGTCCGGTCCGCCGGCGGCCGGTTCCAGCAGGTGGGTGTGCCCCGGGCAGGGCGGCCACTGGACGAACTCGTAACCGGCCAGGTGGTCCTGGACCTGCTCCGCCACGTACGCGGTGAGCGGGCCGGGCGGGAGGTAGGGGTCCGTGTCGTGGGTGAACAGCGGGTGCTGTGCGCCCAGCCCCAGCAGGAAGCCGGAGTAGTGCTCCTCCGCGAGCTCCCAGCGGACGCCCGGTGGCAGCTCGCGGTCGGCGAGCGTGCGCAGCAGGTCCCGCCCCACCAGGGTGCAGGGCTCGCGGAACTCGGCCGGCACGGTGGCCGGGGGCTCGCCGTCCAGCGGCCAGCTGGCGATGATGCGCATGCCGACAGGCTAACGGCGGGCGGCACGGACGGGAACAGGCCCCGGGGCGAGGGCCCCGGGGCCTGTTCCTTCGACGCGTACGGCGGACGCGGCGGCGCGGCGGCGCGGCGGTCCGCCGGCCCTCCCGTGGGAGGGGCCGCGAAAGGGTCCGCAGGAGTCCGGCCTAGAAGACCGGCTGGCCGGCGCGGACCAGGCGCCACGACGCGGTGTGGAAGTCCGCCGGGTCGATGACGCCCTTCTCCTTCACCCACCCGATCATCGCGTTGCGGATCTCGTCGGAGTTGGCCCACAGCTTCTGGGCGGCCGCGACGTGCGGGAAGTTGCCGCCGCCGTTGGCGCGGTAGTTGTTGACCGCGAGGACGAACTGCGCCTGCGGGTCGATCGGCTTGCCCTCGAAGCTGAGGCCGACGATCCGGGAGCCGACCGGCTGGGCGATGTCGATGTCGTACGAGACGCCGTACACCGCGTCGTAGTTGTAGTCCGGGGTGTTCTGCGCGTTGGTCAGGGCGGCCCGGTCGATCGGCGCGCCGGGGGCGACCTGGGCGTAGTACTTCGCCGAGTACTCCAGGTAGTCCTTGATCTGAGCACCCGTCAGGACGCGGGCCTCCAGGGTGTTCTCGTAGATGTACAGGCCGGCGGCGTCGCGCAGCTTGACCTGGCCGGCCGGGATGACGGCGGTGCGGTTGAACGGCGCGGCCTGGGCGAGGACCGGCAGCTTGGCGTACTGGCCGCCGGCCAGTGCGGCACGGACCACGTCGGCCTGGACCCGGCCGATGAGGTCGATGATCGGCGTGTCCCGGAACGGGGCCTCGGCGATCGAGAGCTCGATCGCGGCGGTGCCGATGACCTGGTTGACGTACTCGACGACCTTCCTGTGCTGGTCGGTCATCAGGTCGACGATCTCCGGGTCCTCCGGGACGGTGTTGGAGTTCAGCACCCGGGCCGCGAGCGAGACGACCTTCCAGGCGCCCTTGTCCAGCTCGACCTCGAAGTCGAAGCAGGTCAGCCGCTGGCCCCAGCAGAGCGGCTCGGAGAGCACGACGGCCTTGCCGGTCTCCTTGTTGGCGATCAGCCGCTGCGGGATCTCCTTGTGGGCGTGGCCGACCAGGATCGCGTCGATGCCGGGCACCAGCTCGGCGAGCGCGCCGGAGGCGTTCTCCGCCCACGGCAGCTGGTCGCCGTAGGAGGTGGCCTCGTCGATGCCGGAGTGGCAGGCGACGACGACGACGTCCGCGCCGGCCGCCTTCAGCCGGGGCACCCAGACCTTGGCGGTCTCGACGATGCCCGGGAAGGTCATCTTGCCGGCGACGTTCGCCTTGTCCCAGATCGCGATGCCCGGGTTGGTGAGGCCGAGGATGCCGACCTTGAGGGCCGGGCCGTTGCCCAGCTTCAGCTTGCGGATCACGTACGGCGGGAAGGCCGGCTTGTCGTTGCGGGCGTTCAGTGCGTTGGCGCCGAGCAGCGGGAAGTCGAGCTGCTCCTCGAAGGCGCGCAGGGTGTCGATGCCGTAGTTGAACTCGTGGTTGCCGAGCGCGGCGGCGGTGTACTCCATGGTGTTCATGGCGAGCGCCATCGGGTGCTCGGGCGCGGTGTCGGCCTCGGTGGCGATCGGCTCGACCCGGGCGTAGTAGTAGGTCAGCTGGGTGCCCTGGATGGTGTCGCCGGCGTCGATCAGCAGGGTGCGGTCCCAGCCCTTCTCCTCGCGGACCTGCTTGGCCAGCGTGGAGATCTTGGCGAGGCCGACCTCGTTGTGCGCCTTGTCCGCGTAGACCGCGTCGGTGAAGTAGTCCCAGTTGAGCACCCGGCCGTGCAGGTCGGTGGTGCCCATGACGGTGAAGGCCTGCCGCTTGTTCCGGCCCTTGGCGCGGGCGTCCTCCGGACCGGCGGCCGCGGCCGGGGAGGCGGCGGCCAGGGTGGCGCTGCCGGCCAGCGCGGCGCCCGCGGCGGTGGCGGCGGACCGGGCGACGAAGTCACGGCGGTTCAGGGGCATGGACGACTCTCCCGGTGGGGACTGCGAAACGGATCGTCAACAAGGGCCGACGACGGCCGACGGTAGCGGCCCACAGGCTCTGTGACGCGCGTAGAGGTACGCGCGTAGAAGTGTGCCGTGCGCCCCCGGCGATGGGTAGCCCCCCGAGCTGTCCGGCAGGTGAGATCTTGGCGACTCGTTCGTGACGCGGGCGGGCGGGTGCTGTACCC
>NZ_JBHXKE010000133.1:0-25731 GCF_042722765.1 Kitasatospora sp. NPDC058406 | reverse complement strand
GGTCCGGGGAGATCCCGGGCCGGCCCCGCCGTCGTCGTCGGGGGCGGTGGTCACCAGGCGTCCCAGTGCGTGATCCGGTCGGTGGGCACGCGCGGGCCGGGGCGGAAGTCGGTGCCGACGGTGTGGGCGAGCGGGACGAGCGCGACCTGCGCCACCGTCTCGTAGGGGATGCCGAGCAGGTCGGCGGCCTCGCGCTCGTAGTGCAGGTGCGGGGTGGTCCAGGCGGTGCCGAGGCCGCGGGAGCGGGCGGCCAGCATGAACTGCCAGGTGGCGGGGAGGATCGAGCCCCAGGCGTTCGCCTGGCCGACGTGGGAGTCGAACTCGTGCCGGCCCTCGATCCGGACGCAGGGCACCACCAGGACCGGCACCTCGTGCAGACGGTCGAAGAGGTGCTGGGCGCTCTCGGCGAGGCGCAGCCGCCGGGCGGTGTCCTCGGTGGTGCGGTCCAGGCCGGTGCGGACGACGGGTCGGCGGGGGTTGACCAGGCCGAGCCGGTAGAGGTCGGCGAGGGCGGCCCGCCGGGCCGGATCGGTGACGATCACGAAGTCCCAGCGCTGGCGGTTGCGGCCGGTGGGGGCCTGGGTGGCGAGCGCGAGGCACTCCTCGACCAGTTCCCGGGCGACCGGGCGGGTGAGGTCGAGCCGCTTGCGGACGGCGCGGGTGGTGGTGAGGAGCTGTTCAGCGGTCAGGTCGGGATACGGCACGGCCGTGGCCTCCGGTCGGGATGGGCCGACCGGCCGCGCGGGGCGGGGTCTCAGTCGGCCGGCGGGACGTCGAGGAGCTTGCGGGTGAGGCGGACCAGGGTCGCCCGCTCGTCCGGGGTGAGGGCGGCGAAGGCGTGGTCCAGGACGGGGGCCATGGCGCGCTCGGCGTCGGCCAGGGCGGCGGCCCCGTCGGGGGTCGGGGTGACGGCGTAGGCGCGGCGGTCCCGGGGGTGGCGCTCGCGGCGGACCAGGCCGGCGTCCTCCAGGGCGTCCACGCAGCCGACCATCACGCTGCGGTCGATCCGCAGTTGCTCGCTGAGCTCCTGCTGGGAGCAGCTGCCGACGGCGTCGAGCATCTTGAGCACCAGGTGCTGGGCCACCGTCAGCGGGTTTCCGGAGAGCTGCTCGTCGATGGTCCGGGCGACCACGGTGGTGGCGCGGCAGAGGGCGACGTCGGGGCGGTCCTGGGTGAGCGCGGCGAAGTACCGCCGACGCTCGCCGCCGTCGTCCGCCCGGCTCGGGGACGCGAGGCGGGCGGTCCGGGGGGCGCTGGCCATCGGGACTCCTTCGGTGGTGGACGGCCAGCATAACGCTCCTGAGAGATTGTTTGACGGTAGATGATTTCCGCTGCTACTTTCCGATCGTACGTGATTGAACATCAGATTGTTGTCCACAAGACTAATTTGGGGGTCGGGATGGCCGGGGGCGACGACGCGGGCACGGTGGCGGGCGGCGGCGACGGGGGAGGCGCGGCAGCCGGCCGCGACGGGGCGACGGCCCTGGTGACCGGCGCGAGGCGGAGGGAGGAGTGGCTCGACCCCGAGGACGCACGGCTCGGCTGGGACGGTGTCTGCGGCTTCGAACGGGTCGGCGGCACCGTCCTGCCGCTGCGGATCCCGCAGGAGCGGATCGCCACCGCCCTCTCGGACAACTTCGCGCGGCTCGCCCGGATCCCGGCCGGCGTCCGGTTCGCCGTCCGCACCGACGCCACCGAACTGCTGCTGGACCTCGACGCCGAGCCCGGCGCCGCGCCGGTGGACGTCCTGGCCGACGGCGTACTCCTCCACCGGCGCCACCTCGACCCCGGGCGCCGCCGCCTCGACCTGGCACTGCCGGGCGGCCCGACGGAGGTGGAGGTCTGGCTGCCGCACCTGTCCCGCACCCGGCTCGCCGCGGTCGGCCTCCGCGGCCACCGGCTGCTGGCCCCCGTCGGGCGCACCGGCCCGCGCTGGATCGCCTACGGCAGCTCCCTCACCCACGCCATGTTCCCCGAGGGGCCGTCCGCGAGCTGGACCGCGCTGCTCGCCCGCCGCCACGGCTGGCGGCTGCGCAACCTCGGGTTCGCCGGCGAGGCCTACCTGGACCCGCTGGTCGCCCGGGTGATCCGCGACACCCCCGCCGACCTGGTCACCCTGGAGATCGGCACCAACGCCTACATCCGCTCCGTCTTCACCGCCCGCAGCTGGGGCCCCGCCGTCTGCGGCTTCGTCGAGACGATCCGGGACGGGCACCCGGACACGCCGATCGCCGTGATCGCCGCGCTCCCCTCGGTGGAGCGCGAGCGGGTGGTCAACGCGGCCGGGCTGACCCTGGCCGACGTCCGCGACCTGACCGCTGCGGCCGTCCGGGTGCTCCAGCGGCTGGGCGACCGCCGGCTGCACCTGGTGGACGGCCGGGACGTGCTGCCGGTCGCCGAGGCGGACGGCCTGTACGCGGACGGCCTGCACCCGACACCGCAGGGGGAGCACCGGCTGGCCGGCCTGGTCGACCCCCACCTGCGGCCGCTGGTCGGCGGGTTCCGACCGGCCCCGACCGGACCTGGCCGACTCCGACCGGCATCGACGGGCCAGTGATCGGCCGGGCCCGCGATCAGACCGGTACGGGCCGGCCCGATCCGCGATCGGACCAGCCCGCGATCAGACCGGTACGGGCCGGCCCGACCCGCGATCGGACCGGTTCGCGATCAGACCGGCAGCAGCAGGTCCGCGGCGGCCAGCGCCGCCCGGGCCTGGTGGGAGACCTGGGCGTCGACCGGCACCCAGCGGGTGCCCAGCCGGTGCAGCCCGTCCAGGCTCGCCGCCACGATCGCCCGGGCCCGCGCCCTGGCCGCGTCGGCCGCCGGGCCCCCGGAGTCCGCCAGCAGCCGCAGCAGCATCGAGGCGACCCGCAGCGGCAGCCGCGCCGCGACGATCCGGGCGGTCGTCACCCGGGACACCGACAGCGGCGCCACCGACCACTCGGTGCGCCACTCCTCCAGCAGCAGCGGGCAGACCTCCAGGTTGAACTCGATCGAGCGCAGCAGCGGCCCGTACGCCACCCCGGCGTGCGGCGGCACCTGCGGCAGCATCCCGACCAGCTCCTCGACCCGGTCGCCCAGCGTCCGGGCGGCGGCCCCCACGGCGGCGCGCGCGTCCGGGTACGGACGGGAGTCGCCGACCGCGTCGATCGCCCACATCGGCACCTCCAGCACGGCCGTAACCCCGCCGTACCGGCCCGCGTACGACCAGGTCGACAGCTCCGGACGGTCCGGCAGCGCCTGCGAACCGCCGCCCGGCGCCGGCATCACGTACGCCCCCGGGGCCGGGCTGTCCCAGCCGACCGCGTCGTAGGAGTCGACGTCCAGCGGGATGCCGGCCCGCGCCACCGACCGTGCGAACCCCTCCGCCAGGCCCGGCAGCGGCCGGGTGAGCTGCACGAACGCGCCACCGAAGTCCACACCGTGCAGCGAACACTGCAGCACCGGGCGCAGCTCGTCGATCAGGCCGGTCAGCGCCCGGCTCTCCGGCATCGGCGGCCGGTCGCCGTCCGGGGCCGGCGGCAGCTCGGGCTGCTCGTCGAACGCCGGCCGGAAGAAGTGCTCGTAGTGCCGGGCCGGGGTGAGCGGGCCGTGCAGCCAGCCCTCGTTGAGCGCGGCGCCGTCCGGGTCCAGGCAGAGCAGCACGTGCCAGCCGACCCCCGGGCGGGGCGGCAGCTCCAGCACCCGCTCGGCCAGCCGGACCGCGGCGGCCATGCCCACCGGCTCGTTCGGGTGCGGGCCGCCGACCGCCAGGACGGTGTGCTCCCCGTCGTCGACGGAGAGCAGCACCAGCGGCCGGCCGGCCCGGGAGCGGCCCACCTCGCGGACGCGACAGCGGTCGGGGTGGCGGCGGGCCAGCCGCTGGGCGGCCGCGACCGCGCGGGCGACCGTCGGGTAACTCTCGATGTCCTGGCGCGGCGGTCCGATCCGGCGTACCCGTGGGCCCGTGTCGGTCATGGCTCTCCTGTCCTCGGGCACGCCCGTGTGCGGGCGGCGCTGTGGCCTGTCCTCGGGGGCTGTCCTCGGGGTCGTCTCGACGGGGGAATGCGGTGGGAAATGCGGTGGGGGCCTGTGGTGGGGGAATACGAGGGGGCACTGCGGGGGCCGACCGGTGAAGGCCGATCCGTGGGGGCTGTTCGGCGAAGGCTGTACGACGGAGACCGGTCGGTGAGGGCCGGTCGGTGAGACCCGTCTGCGGGACATACCCCGGTGGGGCGTCCGGATACCGCGCGTGGACGGGGCACCTGCGCCGGGGCCTGCACCGGGCCGCCCGCGGGGTCAGCCGCCCGCGGCTCCGGGCGGGAGGACCACGGTCCCGGGCAGGAGGCCGGGGCCGGTTGCCTTGTGCATGGTCAACTCCCTTGCCTCGACGGCGTGCAGGACCCTCCGACAGAGCCTTGCCAGTAGCGCACGCGCCCTTCGAACGTGTCAACCACCGTCGACGCCGCGCCGTAGGGCGCCGTTCACCCGCCGGAGCGGCCCCGGCCGCCCGGGAGCGCGGCACGGGCCGGCCGGGATGAGCCTGCCGCGATTCGGCTACCCTTGAGGGTCACCCCTCCCAGCCGTCGCCCATCGGTGAGCACGGCGGCCATCAAACGTCGTAAGGGTTCCTAGTACATGACTGTCGAATCGGTCTTCCCACGCCTGGAGGCCCTCCTCCCGCACGTCCAGAAGCCGATCCAGTACGTCGGCGGCGAGCTCAACTCGACCGTCAAGGACTGGGACGCCTGCGACGTCCACTGGGCGCTGATGTACCCCGACGCCTACGAGGTCGGCCTGCCCAACCAGGGCGTCATGATCCTCTACGAGGTGCTCAACGAGCAGGAGGGTGTGCTGGCCGAGCGCACCTACAGCGTCTGGCCGGACCTGGAGGCGTTGATGCGCGAGCACCGCGTCCCCCAGTTCACCGTCGACGCCCACCGGCCGGTGCGCGCCTTCGACGTGTTCGGGCTCTCCTTCTCCACCGAGCTCGGCTACACCAACATGCTCACGGCCCTCGACCTGGCCGGCATCCCGCTGAACGCCCGGGACCGGACCGACGAGGACCCGATCGTGCTGGCCGGCGGCCACGCCGCGTTCAACCCCGAGCCGATCGCGGACTTCATCGACTGCGCCGTGATCGGCGACGGCGAGCAGGCCGTGCTCGACATCACCCGGATCGTCCGGGCCTGGAAGGAGGAGGGCCGCCCCGGCGGTCGCGAGGAGCTGCTGCTGCGCCTCGCGCGCACCGGCGGGGTGTACGTGCCCGCCTTCTACGACGTCGAGTACCTGCCCGACGGCCGGATCGGCCGCGTCGTGCCGAACGCCCCCGGCGTTCCGTGGCGGGTCTCCAAGCACACCGTCATGGACCTCGACGAGTGGCCCTACCCCAAGCAGCCGCTCGTCCCGCTCGCCGAGACCGTGCACGAGCGGATGTCCGTCGAGATCTTCCGCGGCTGTACCCGCGGCTGCCGTTTCTGTCAGGCCGGCATGATCACGCGCCCCGTGCGGGAGCGAAGCATCACCGGCATCGGCGAGATGGTGGAACGCGGGCTCAAGGCCACCGGCTTCGAGGAGGTCGGCCTCCTGTCGCTCTCCTCCGCCGACCACACCGAGATCGGCGACATCGCCAGGGGCCTCGCGGACCGCTACACCGAGGACAAGATCGGCCTGTCGCTGCCGTCCACCCGCGTCGACGCCTTCAACATCGACCTCGCCAACGAGCTGAGCCGCAACGGCCGCCGCTCCGGGCTCACCTTCGCCCCCGAGGGTGGCAGTGAGCGCATGCGCAAGGTGATCAACAAGATGGTGTCGGAGGAGGACCTCATCCGCACCGTCGCCACCGCCTACGGCAACGGCTGGCGCCAGGTGAAGCTGTACTTCATGTGCGGCCTGCCCACCGAGACCGACGACGACGTGCTCCAGATCGGTGAGATGGCGAAGAACGTCATCCAGAAGGGCCGCGAGGTCACCGGCCAGAACGACATCCGCTGCACCGTCTCCATCGGCGGGTTCGTGCCCAAGCCGCACACCCCGTTCCAGTGGGCCCCGCAGCTCTCCGCCGAGGCCACCGACGCCCGCCTGGCCAAGCTGCGCGACTCCATCCGCGGCGACCGCAAGTACGGCAAGAACATCGGCTACCGCTACCACGACGGCAAGCCCGGCATCGTCGAGGGCCTGCTCTCGCGCGGCGACCGCCGGATCGGCGCCGTCATCCGGGCGGTCTACGAGGACGGCGGCCGTTTCGACGGCTGGCGCGAGCACTTCTCGTACGACCGCTGGATGGCCTCCGCCGAGAAGGGCCTGGCCGGCACGGGCGTGGACGTCGACTGGTACACCACCCGTGAGCGCACCTACGAGGAGGTGCTGCCCTGGGACCACCTGGACAGCGGTCTCGACAAGGACTGGCTCTGGGAGGACTGGCAGGACGCCCTGGAGGAGGTCGAGGTGGACGACTGCCGCTGGACCCCCTGCTTCGACTGCGGCGTCTGCCCGCAGATGGACACGAGCATCCAGATCGGCCCCACCGGGAAGAAGCTCCTCCCGCTGAGCGTGGTCGGCAAGTAGCGGCACCCGGGACGCCCCCGCCGGACCTGTCCGGCGGGGGCGTCCCGTCGTCTCCGGACGCCGGACCGGACGCCCCTGAGCAGGAACGGAGCGAGGGGGTGGCGGGGACGCGTACCCTTTGGGGTGACAGAGTCCGGACAGTGGCGGGAAACCGCCGCCGCGACGGACGGGGACAACTGACTAAGGACTGAGCGACCTGGCACGCCGCACGCCCGACGGTCCGCCGCCCGCACCGACCGTGCAGCGGATCCGTCTCCGCTACACCAAGCGCGGCCGGCTCCGCTTCACCAGCCACCGCGACTTCCAACGCGCCTTCGAGCGCGCCCTGCGCCGGTCGGCCGTGCCGATGGCCTACTCGGCCGGCTTCACTCCGCACCCGAAGGTGTCGTACGCCAACGCCGCACCGACCGGTGTGGCCAGCGAGGCGGAGTACCTGGAGATCGGCCTCGCCGCACTGCGCGACCCCGAGGAGCTGCGCGCCCAACTGGACGAATCGCTCCCCGCGGGTCTGGACGTCATCGACGCCGTCGAGGTGCGGACGCCGAACTTCGTGGAGCGCCTGGAAGCCTCCGAGTGGCTGGTCCGTCTGGACGGTGTCACCCCGGAGGAGGCGGCCCGCGCGATCGCGGCGTTCCTGGCCGAGGAGCGGGTCGAGGTCGAACGCCTCACCAAGAACGGCGTGCGTGTCTTCGACGCGCGCGGCGCGGTGGCGGCGCTCGAAATCGCCTCGCCGCAGGTCGACGACGGTGCGGACACGGACGGCGAAGGGGGCCGCGATGTTCGGACCGGCCGTCCCTGTGCGATACTGCGCCTGGTAGTACGACAGGCCACACCCGCCGTACGACCCGACGACGTGTTGTCCGGTCTCCGTGTGACGGCCGACCTGGCGCCGCCGGTCCCCGCAGAGGTGACCAGGCTGGCGCAGGGGCCGCTAGACGAGGAGACCGGCACGGTGACCGACCCGTTGGCGCTCGACCGCGCCGCGGCCACGGCCGGCCCTCTGACGGCCGGCGAGCCGCGCGCAACCGCGTCCGCCTAGCGGGCGGAGGCCGGGTCCAGTTCACACTGGGCCCGCTGGTCCTCCAGGCCCCCGCTGCTCCCCAGGGGAGCGAGCGTCGTCGAAGCACAGGCCGGCCTCTTGTGGCCCTCCGACCCCGATGGTCGGTGGGCCCGAGGACCCCGTCCGGGAGCCACCCGGGGTTGGGGAACGGCGCAGCTTGGGAAAACCTCAGAAGACTGGTCAGACCAGAAGACTTTCGACACCCCGCGAGTGCGGGGCGCCGAGCGAGACTACGAGCCCCTGTGCGGCCTCGCGTCCGCGCGGCGGCACCGTGAAAGGGTCCGGCCCGAGCATCGTCATGATGCCGGCCGGCGCCACCGGTGCCCCGCCGTGCCAGGATGCGGAGCCCGGGGGCCTGACGGGAGATCCACCCGCATGCTCGATAACACCGATCCGCAGCAGTCCGCGGCGACGGAACAGAACGACACCACCGTGACCGGTGGCGACGGCGCGTCCGCCGCGCCGCCGCGTCGGCGCCGCCGCGCGGTGTCCCGCCCGGCCGGAACGCCGCAGGGCGCGGCCTCGGCGGTCGCCGAGACGGTCATCCCGGCCGATGCCGAGGTGAAGCCGGTCGAGACGCCGGCCGCCGCCGAGACGCCCGCCGCCGAACCGGCGGCCGAGAAGCCCGTGCGCGCCCGTCGGACCCGCAAGCGGGCCGAGGCGCCCGCCGGTGCGCCCGAGGCCACCTCGATCGTCGTCACCGCGCCGGACGCCGGTGCGACCGCCGTCCCGGCCGACACCGAGGCCCCGGCGGCCGAGAAGCCCGCCGGAAGGGCTGCGAAGGCCGACAACGCGAAGGCCGAGAAGGCCGCCGACCAGGCGCCCGCGGCCGAGAAGCCCGTGCGGGCCCGCAGGACCCGCAAGAAGGCCGAGGCCGCTCCGGTCGAGGCACCGGCGGTCGAGGAGCAGCCCGCCGCCGAGCAGCCGGCCGTCGCCGAGGTGGCGCCGGTCGAGGCCGCTCCGGTGGAGGAGGCGCCCGCCGCGCCGGCCCGCCGTCCCCGCCGCCGCCGTGTGGTCGAGGCGGCCCCGGTCGTCGAGACCCCGGTCGAGCCGGCCGTCGAGGAGCCGGTGGCCGAGGAGGAGCCGGCCGCCGAGGTGAAGCCCGCCGTCGCGGAGCCCGTCGCCGCGGCGCCCGCACCGGTCGCCGAGCCCGAGCCGGTCACCGGCCGGGTGCGCCGCCGCGCGGTCCGCCCGTCCACCGCGATCTTCCAGGCCCCGGTCTTCCAGGAGCCGGCCCCCTACGTCGCCCCGCCCGCGGCACCCGCGGCGCAGCCCGCCGCGGCGGCTGCCCCGGTCGAGGCCCCGGCCGTGCCGGAGGAGCGTGGCGAGGAGGACGAGTTCGAGTACAGCGGCGTCGGCCGCCGTCGTCGCACCCGCACCCAGGTCCGCGTGCAGTCCTCGGGCCGGCAGCGCAGGGCCGCCGCGGAGAAGCCGCCCGTCGAGCGTCCGGCCGCCGTCGAGCGTCCCGCGCCCGTCGTCGAGCGTCCGGCCGCCGTCGAGCGTCCCGCGCCCGTCGTCGTCGCCGAGCCGGTCGAGACGCCCGTGGTCGAGGCCCCCGCCACCGGCCCCGAGGCCGAGGCCGAGGACGAGTGGGAGGACGGTCGCCCGTCGCGCCGCCGCCGCCGGGGTGGCCGTCGCCGCCGCCGCGGTGAGGCCGAGGAGACCGAGGCCGAGGCCCCGGAGACCGTGCACCCCGCCGACGCTGCGCTCGCCGCCGCCGAGGACGAGGAGGACGACGAGGACGACCTGGCCTCCGGCCTGTCCTCCTCCCGGCGTCGCCGTCGCCGTCGCCGCCGCAGCGGTGAGTCCGGTGCCGTCGAGGCCGCCGAGACCACCGAGGACGGCGTCCGCACGGTGGTGAAGGTGCGCGAGCCGCGCCGCCGCTCCACCGAGCCGTCGTTCGACCCGGACGAGGTGCAGTCCATCAAGGGCTCCACCCGCCTGGAGGCCAAGAAGCAGCGCCGCCGCGAGGGCCGCGAGCTGGGCCGCCGTCGGGTGCCGATCATCACCGAGGCCGAGTTCCTGGCCCGCCGCGAGTCGGTCGAGCGCGTCATGGTGGTGCGCCAGAACGGCCAGCGGACCCAGATCGGCGTCCTTGAGGACGGCGTGCTGGTCGAGCACTACGTCAACAAGGAGCAGGCCACCTCGTACGTCGGCAACGTCTACCTGGGCAAGGTCCAGAACGTGCTGCCGTCGATGGAGGCCGCCTTCGTCGACATCGGCAAGGGCCGCAACGCGGTCCTGTACGCCGGTGAGGTCAACTTCGGCGCGCTGGGCGGCCACGGCGGCCCGCGCCGGATCGAGTCGGTGCTGAAGTCCGGCCAGTCCGTGCTGGTCCAGGTCTCCAAGGACCCGATCGGCCACAAGGGCGCCCGCCTGACCAGCCAGATCTCGCTCCCCGGCCGCTACCTGGTGTACGTGCCCGAGGGCTCGATGACCGGCATCTCCCGCAAGCTGCCGGAGAACGAGCGCGCCCGTCTGAAGCAGATCCTCAAGAAGATCGTCCCGGACGACGCGGGCGTCATCGTGCGCACCGCCGCCGAGGGCGCCTCCGAGGAGGAGCTGACCCGCGACGTCCAGCGGCTGCAGCAGCAGTGGGAGGACATCCAGAAGCGGGCCACCAGCGGGAACGCCCCGGCGCTGCTGTACGGCGAGCCGGACATGACCGTCCGGGTCGTCCGCGACATCTTCAACGAGGACTTCACCAAGGTCATCGTCTCCGGCACCGAGGCGTGGAACACCATCCACGACTACGTCTCCAACGTGGCGCCGGACCTCGCCGGGCGGCTCCAGCGGTGGACCTCCGAGGTGGACGTCTTCGCCACCTACCGGATCGACGAGCAGCTGATGAAGGCGCTGGACCGCAAGGTCTGGCTGCCCAGCGGCGGTTCGCTGGTGATCGACCGCACCGAAGCGATGATCGTCATCGACGTCAACACGGGGAAGTTCGTCGGCCAGGGCGGCAACCTGGAGGAGACGGTCACCCGGAACAACATCGAGGCGGCCGAGGAGATCGTGCGCCAGCTGCGGCTGCGCGACCTCGGCGGCATCATCGTGATCGACTTCATCGACATGGTCCTGGAGTCCAACCGGGACCTCGTGCTGCGCCGCCTGCTGGAGTGCCTGGGCCGGGACCGGACCAAGCACCAGGTGGCCGAGGTCACCTCGCTGGGCCTGGTGCAGATGACCCGCAAGCGGGTCGGCCAGGGCCTGCTGGAGTCCTTCTCCGAGCCGTGCGTCCACTGCAACGGCCGCGGCGTGATCGTCCACATGGAGCAGCCGAGCTCCCACGTCCACGGCAACGGCGGCGGCGCGCTCGCCGTCGAGGCCGGCGCGGGTGGCGGCAAGCGCCGTCGCCGGGGCAAGGGCGGTGCGGCCCACGAGGAGCCGCAGGCCGTCGAGGCCCTGGAGATCGAGGAGACCGAGGAGACCCTGGAGGCGGCCGAGGACTTCGACGCGCCGGTGCACGAGGAGATCGAGGGACAGCTGGCGATCGAGGTGCCGGGGACCGAGGTCCCCGCCGCCGAGCCGGTGGCCGTCGAGACCGTCGAGACCGTCGTCGAGGCCCCGCAGGCCGTCGAGACGGCTCCCGCCGCTGCGCCGGCCGGTCGTACCCGCCGCCGTGCCGTGCGCAAGGCCACGGCCCCCGCCGGGGCCCCGGGCGGTGCGGAGATCGTCGTCCTGCAGGCCAAGGCCGAGGCGGCGCTGCAGTCGGCCTTCGCGGCCGCCGAGAAGCCCGCCGAGGAGGCCCCGGCCGAGCCGGTCGCCGAGCCGGCCGAGCCTGTCGCCGTCGAGCCTGTCGCCGTCGAGCCGGCCGCCACGGAGGAGGCCGCCGAGGCGGTCGCCGACGGGACGGACGCGGACACGGAGGCCGTGACCGAGGAGCCCGCCGAGGAGGCGCCGGCACCGAAGAAGCGGGCCGCCCGCAAGACCGCCGCCAAGAAGACCGCCGTCGCCAAGAAGACGACGACGGCGGCCAAGAAGACCACCGCCCGCAAGACCGCCACCAAGCGGACCAGCGCGGCGGCCAAGAAGGCGGCGGCCGCCGAGGGTGATACGGCGGCCGAGTAGTGCCCGGCCCGGGGCGGACCCAGTCCGCCCCGGGCCCGTACGTGCCGGTTTGCTCCCGAGGCGGCCGGTCCGTATTCTTGACCATCGGCGTGTCTACGCCTTGCTCCCGAGCACATCACCTTCCGGGCCCTCGTCAGAGGTGTCGGGGAGAGGCCCCTGTGTCCGTACCCAGGCGGCTGGCATCAGGAGCTCCGACCGAGTTAGGAAAGTAGGTACCGCATGTACGCGATCGTTCGCGCAGGCGGCCGCCAGCACAAGGTCGCCGTCGGCGACGTGCTGGAGATCGACCGTATCGAGGCCAAGTCGGGTGACTCGGTGGAGCTCTCCACCATCCTGATCGTCGACGGTGACGCTGTCACCTCCGACCCGTGGGTGCTGGCCGGTGTGAAGGCTCACGCCGAGGTGGTCGACCAGACCAAGGGCGACAAGATCGTCATCCTGCGCTACAAGAACAAGACCGGTTACCGTCGCCGCCAGGGTCACCGCCAGCAGCACACCGCTGTGCGGATCACGAGCATCGACTCCGTCAGCAAGTAAGGGGATAGCGAGATGGCACACAAGAAGGGCGCAAGCTCTACCCGTAACGGCCGTGACTCGAACGCCCAGCGCCTCGGCGTCAAGCGCTTCGGCGGCCAGGTCGTCTCGGCCGGCGAGATCCTCGTCCGCCAGCGCGGCACCCACTTCCACCCGGGTGCCGGTGTCGGCCGCGGTGGCGACGACACCCTGTTCGCGCTGACCGCCGGTGCTGTGCAGTTCGGCACCCGCCGCGGCCGCAAGGTCGTCAACATCGTGGCCACCGAGGCCTGAGTCACACCAGACTCACAATGAGGGGTGGGCCGGAATGATCCGGTCCACCCTTCGTGCTTTACCGCAGGTAGCGACATCGCACCGCACACTCTTCGTACTGGAGGCACACCCCATGACCACCTTCGTGGACCGCGTCGAGCTCCACGTCGCCGCGGGTAACGGGGGCCACGGCTGCGCCTCCGTACACCGGGAGAAGTTCAAGCCGCTCGGCGGCCCGGACGGCGGAAACGGCGGCGAGGGCGGCAGCGTCATCCTCACCGTCGACGCGCAGGTGACCACCCTGCTGGAGTACCACCACTCGCCCAAGCGCAAGGCGACCAACGGCAAGCCCGGCGCCGGCGGCCACCGCACCGGCGCCGACGGCCACGACCTCGTGCTGTCGGTCCCGGACGGCACCGTCGTGCTCGACCGGCAGGGCAACGTGCTCGCCGACCTGGTCGGCCACGGCACCAGCTTCGTCGCCGCCCAGGGCGGCCGCGGCGGCCTCGGCAACGCGGCGCTCGCGTCGTCCCGCCGCAAGGCGCCCGGCTTCGCGCTGCTCGGCGAGCCCGGTGACGCCCGTGACATCGTCATGGAGCTCAAGTCCGTCGCCGACGTGGCCCTGGTCGGCTACCCGAGCGCCGGCAAGTCCTCGCTGATCTCGGTGCTCTCCGCCGCCAAGCCGAAGATCGCGGACTACCCGTTCACCACCCTGATCCCCAACCTCGGCGTGGTCACCGCCGGCGACACGGTCTACACCATCGCCGACGTGCCCGGCCTGATCCCCGGCGCCAGCCAGGGCAGGGGCCTCGGCCTGGAGTTCCTGCGGCACGTCGAGCGCTGTTCGGTGCTCGTGCACGTGCTCGACTGCGCCACCCTGGAGCCCGGCCGCGACCCGGTGAGCGACCTGGAGACCATCGAGGCCGAGCTCGCCGAGTACGGCGGGCTGGAGGACCGGCCGCGCCTGGTCGCGCTCAACAAGATCGACGTGCCGGACGGCCAGGACATCGCCGACCTCACCCGCACCTCGCTGGAGGAGCTCGGCTACCGCGTCTTCGAGGTCTCCGCGGCCTCCCGCAAGGGCCTGCGCGAGCTGAGCTTCGCCGTGGCGCAGATCGTCACCGAGGCCCGCGCCGCCAAGCCGCTGGAGGAGTCCACCCGGATTGTGCTCCGGCCGACCGCCGTCGACGACGCCGGCTTCACGATCACCGAGGAGGACGGCGCCTTCCGCATCCGCGGCGTCAAGCCGGAGCGCTGGGTCCGCCAGACGGACTTCTCCAACGACGAGGCCGTCGGCTACCTGGCCGACCGGCTGGCCCGCCTCGGCGTCGAGGAGAAGCTCTGGAAGGTCGGCGCCCACGAGGGCGACACCGTCATCATCGGCGCGGAGGACAACGCCGTCGTCTTCGACTGGGAGCCGACCATGGCCGCCGGCGCCGAGATGCTCGGCCGCCGCGGTGAGGACCACCGCATGGACAGCCCGCGTCCCGCGGTCGACCGCCGTCGTGACAAGCAGAAGAACCGGGACGCCGCCGAGGCGGAGTTCCTGGCCTTCGAGGCGCTCTCCAGCGGCCGTCCGGCCGCCCTGGAAGGCGACGACGAGGAAGAGTAGCCGGTACCGGCCCGTACGGCCCCTGTCTCCCGAACGGGAGGCGGGGGCCTGCTCGTTGACGGAGGGTCGGCGCAAGGCGCGGCCTCCGGGCCGCCGTCCGGATCGCCGTCCGGTTCGCTGTCCGGCGGCTGGAACGTGCGGCGGACGGTCCGTACCGATCGCGTAGATTGCGGGGGTGGCGGCCGGGCCCGGCCCCGCCGTAGCGCACCACACCGGAAGGGCGAACAGCGAGATGAGCGAGGACTCCCTGCGGACGGAGGTGCTGACCGCACGCCGGATCGTCGTCAAGGTCGGCTCCTCCTCACTCACCACGGCGGCCGGGGGCCTGGACGCCGACCGCGTCGACGCCCTCGTCGACGCCCTCGCCAAGGTGCGCGCCCGCGCCGACGCCCCCGAGGTGGTCCTCGTCTCCTCCGGGGCGATCGCCGCCGGCCTCGCCCCGCTCGGACTGGAGCGGCGCCCCAAGGACCTCGCCCGCCAGCAGGCCGCCGCCAGCGTCGGCCAGGGCCTGCTGGTCGCCCGCTACACCGCCTCCTTCGCCCGCTACGGCCTCCGGGTCGGCCAGGTGCTGCTCACCGCCGAGGACGCGAGCCGCCGCGTCCACTACCGCAACGCCTACCGGACCCTCGACCAGCTGTTGGCGATGGGCGCGATGCCGATCGTCAACGAGAACGACACCGTCGCCACCGCCGAAATCAAGTTCGGTGACAACGACCGGCTGGCCGCGCTGGTCGCCCACCTGGTCCGGGCCGACCTGCTCGTCCTCCTCTCCGACGTGGACGGCCTCTACGACGGCGATCCCAGCCGCCCCGGCACCAGCCGGATCGCCGAGGTGTCCGGACCGCACGATCTGGACGGCATCGAGATCGGCAGCGCGGGCAAGGCGGGCGTCGGCACCGGCGGCATGGTCACCAAGGTCGAGGCGGCCCGGATCGCCACCGGCGCCGGCATCCCCGTGGTGCTCACCGCGGCCAGCCACGCCGCCGACGCCCTGTCCGGCCGGCCCACCGGCACCCTCTTCCGGCGCACCGGCAGCCGCTCCTCCGACCGGATGCTCTGGCTGGCCCACGCCAGCAGCCCGCGCGGCGCCCTGCACCTCGACGCCGGAGCCGTCCGCGCCGTCGTCTCCGGCGGCGCCTCGCTGCTGCCCGCCGGGGTGGTCGGGGTGGACGGTGAGTTCGCCGCGGGCGATCCGGTGGACCTTCTTGCCGAAAACGGCCACATCGTGGCGCGCGGACTGGTCAACTTTGATGCGAGGGAGTTGCCCCGCCTGCTCGGCCGGTCCACCCGAGACCTGGCCCAGGAGTTCGGCGCCGCCTACGAGCGGGAGGTCGTCCACCGCGACGACCTGGTCGTCCTGCGCGGCTGACCGGCCGTGGGCCGGCCGGCGGAAGGCGGGCGGCTCCGCACGGGGAGCACGTCCGGCCGCGGGCGAGGAGGGGCGCAGCCGTACGCGTCGGGCCGGGGCCGGCGGGCACGACGACACGACATCGCCGAACAGGAGGCCGCCGGTGGAAAGCAGGCGCGAGGCAGCGCTGACCGGAGGGACGGCAGGCCGGCGGCTGACCAGCATCGACGGCGGCGGGGGCGACGCTCCCGCGGGTTCGTCCGGTCCGCCGTCCCAGGGGCCGGGCACGGTGCGCCCGCTCCGGCCGGACCGGCGTGACGAGACCGAGCCGCCCGTCGTGCCCGAGCAGGCCCGGCTCTGGCACGTGGTGCTGAGCGTCGCCGGGCAGGTCACCCCGCTCACCGCGCTGCGGGCCGGGCTGGAGCGGCTGGCGCACGACCACTCGTTCTTCCTGACCGCCCGCTACGCCGCCGACCACGCGGAGATCCGGTACTGGGAGCAGGCCCGGGACCTGCACGACGCGGCCGCGATCGCGCTGCGGCTCTGGGGCGAGCACAAGGTGACCGCCGGCCTGCCGCCGTGGGAGATCGTCGGCCTGGAGGTGGTGGACCGGGCGACCTACCACAAGCGGGTCGCCGAGGGGTTCGGCGGCGCGCAGCCGCACCTGGGCGGAGTCCACCCCTACTGACCGCCCCCGGCGGGACACCCCGGGGGCCGGGTCGGGCCGGGGGTGTCTCACCGGGCGAAATACCCGGCGGGCGGGGTCGGGGCAGTCGCTACCCTTGGCGCATGACCAGCGATCTCGCCACCGCCGACAGCCCCGTCCTCGCCGTAGCGCGCCGTGCCCGGGAGGCGGCCGCCGCGCTCGCCCCGCTGCCGCGCGGGGCGAAGGACTCCGCGCTGCAGGCCGTCGCGGACGCCCTGGTGGCCCGCGCGGCCGAGATCACCGCCGCCAACGCCGAGGACGTCGCCCGCGCCCGCGCGGCCGGCACCCCCGAGTCGGTGATCGACCGGCTGACCCTCACCGAGGAGCGGATCGCCGCGATCGCCTCCGACGTCCGCGACGTGGCCGGTCTGCCCGACCCGGTCGGCGAGGTGATCCGCGGCTACACCCTGCCCAACGGTCTGGACGTGCGCCAGGTCCGGGTGCCGCTCGGCGTGGTCGGCATCATCTACGAGGCCCGGCCGAACGTCACCGCGGACGCCGCCGCGCTCTGCCTGAAGTCCGGCAACGCGGTGCTGCTGCGCGGCTCGGCCTCCGCCTACCGTTCCAACAGCGCACTGGTCGCCGTCCTGCGCGACGCCGTCGCCGGGGCGGGGCTGCCCGCCGACGCCGTCCAGCTGGTGCCGGGCGAGAGCCGGGACTCCGTCCAGGAGCTGATGCGGGCCCGCGGCCTGGTCGACGTGCTGATCCCGCGCGGCGGTGCCTCGCTGATCCGCGCCGTCGTCGAGGGTTCGACCGTTCCGGTGATCGAGACCGGGACCGGCAACTGCCACGTCTACGTGGACGCGCAGACGGACCTCGCCATGGCCGTCGGCATCCTGCTCAACTCCAAGGCACAGCGCGTCAGCGTCTGCAACTCGGCGGAGACCCTGCTGGTCCACCAGGACGTCGCCGACGCCTTCCTGCCGCTCGCCCTCGCCGCGCTCGCCGAGGCCGGGGTCACCGTGCACGGTGACGACGCGGTCCTCAAGGCCGCCGAGGGCACGGCCGCCACGGTGCTGCCCGCCACCGACGAGGACTGGGAGACCGAGTACCTCTCCTACGACCTGGCCGCGGCCGTGGTGCCCTCGCTGGACGCCGCCGTCGCGCACATCCGCCGCTGGTCCTCCGGCCACACCGAGGCGATCGTCACCACCTCGCAGGCCGCCGCCCGCCGTTTCACCCAGCTGGTCGACTCGACCACGGTGGCCGTCAACGCCTCCACCCGGTTCACCGACGGCGGCGAGTTCGGCTTCGGGGCCGAGATCGGGATCTCCACCCAGAAGCTGCACGCCCGCGGCCCGATGGGGCTGCCCGAGCTGACCAGCACCAAGTACATCGTCACTGGTGACGGGCATGTGCGGGGCGAGGCGACGCAGACCGTGGGGGGCACGGCCGACGCCGTCTGACCGGCGTCCGGAGCGGTCTCCGGCCCGGGGCCCGGGCCGGAGACAGGCAGCGCCCGGGGGCCGGTCCGGGCAGGCCCGCGTCACACGGGTGATGGACCAACTGCGAGGAGCCACAGACAAATCGCCCTCCCGGTAATACGCTGAATCCGTGGCTGAGGATGTGGGGGGCTTGCCGTACCCCGACGGCGCCGACCACGGTGGTGCGGACGACGAGTTCGCCACCGTGGTCTTCGATGAGGCCTTCGTGCGGTCCGCCGCCGTGCACGAGCCGACGGCCAAGGAGCGGCAGCTCGCCGCTGCCGAGGCCCGGTTCGAGCCGGACGCGGCCGGTCCGGCCTGGGGCTACGAAGCCCCGGTCGGTGACGGGGTGCCGCTGGAGCTCCGCCCGTACCCGGGCGGACTCGACGACGATCACCGCTATCCCGATCCGTGGACCGGCCCGGGCCGCTCCACCCAGCGGCGTGCGCGCCGCTGGGGCCGGGTCGGCTTCGACCCGCTCGGCGCTCGGCGCGGCCGTTACGTCGCCCAGCAGCGCTGGCACCGGCCGGTGGCCTGGGTGCTCGCCGTGATCATGGGCGTGGGCCTGATCGCCATGGCGGTCGCCGCCGTCTACCAGGGTGTGGGCGGCCCCGGGGGCGCGCCCAGGCGGCCCGAGTCCGGGAACAGCAGCCCGGGGAACGACCCGGCGCCGCCCCCGGCTGAGCCGTCGCTGGTGGTCACGGCCCCGGCGGGCTGAGCCGCCGACCGGCGGGACGGCGGCCCGTTGCGCCCCGGGGCGGCTGCCACCGGTCACGGAGAGCTTCCGGTGTTCTGTGTCAGAGGCCTCGTGGCGGGGCGAGGGTGCGCCTTACCCTGGTGTCATGGGTGACCCGCGTGAGCCTCCGGAGGGTGCGCCCGACGGTGGTTCCGGAAACGACGACGAATACCGGTCCGTGGTCTTCGACGAGTCGTTCGTCCGCGCTGCCCGGATCCAGGAGCTGTCGGCGCGGGAACGGCTGGCCGGCGCGTACGGCAGGGCCACCCGGCCCAAGGTCCGCCTCGGGCCGCTGGGCACCGTGCCCCGCCAGGCGCTCGCCCTGCTGCTGGTGATCCTGCTGGCCTTCGGCGCCGCCGTCTACTTCGGAGTGAGCTCGCCGACGCGCCCCGCGGCCCGGCCCGAGGGAAGTCAACTGACCGTCAGCCTGGTGGCGTTGAGTCCGGCCTCGGCGGTCCGGGCGGTCGCCGACCCGGCCGACCCGTTCGCCGGACTGCCGCCCGGCTACGGCGACGGCGCGGTCGGGCTCGGGACGCCGGCCGGGGCCGCGACCGGGCACTTCTCCCGGATCGAGGTGACCAAGGCGCTCGACACCGTCCAGCGCTACCTGGTCGCCTCCTCGCTCGCGCCCGCCACGCTGGTGCAGGGCGCGACCGCCGACGTCCGGGCCTTCGTGACGCCGGGCGAGCAGGCGCAGTTCGACGCCAGCGTGGTCCAGCCGACCGACGACCGGCACCACGCGCTGACCGGCTGGCTGGTCCGGTTCGACCCGGCGCAGGTCGCGCTGGCCGCCGACACGGTGAAGGTCGCGGGCGCGATGCGGATCGACGAGGCGGACAACGGGACCCTGGAGATCGCCACCGACCACACCTTCGTCTACGCGCTGAAGGCGGCCGGTGCGCCGAGCGGCGCGCCGGTCACCCTGGAGACCGTGCGGCGACAGCTGAGCTTCGAGTTCGACCGGACCGACCTGGCGTCGGCGCGGCTGCGGCTGGTGGACTCGGTGCTGCAGGCCGGGCCCGCGCCGTGCGACGGCTCGCTGGCCGGCGCCGTCCAGCCGGTGCTGGCGACCGCGGACGCCGCCGCGCCGCCCACGCCGCCACCGGCCTCGCCGTCCACGGTGCCGCCGCCCGTCGATCCGGGCAACCACGCCCGGCCGGCGTGGCAGATGTGCGGGGTGCTCGCCGGGAGCTGAGGCGGGAGCCGTCGGGCCGGGGCAGCGGGACGGCCCCCGGCGGGTGCCGAGGGCCGTCCTGGTGTGCGGGGGAGCGGGTCAGCTGCCGTCGCGGGAACCGTCGCCGTTGCTGCCGTTCCCGTTCCCGTTGGCGCCGTTTCCGTTGCCGTTGCGGGTGGCGCCGGTGAAGGTGTCGCGCAGCTTGCCGCCGACGGTGGCCGCACCGCCCGCCACGTCGCGGATCAGGCCCATCAGCGGGTCCTTGCTCTCCTTCACCGTGGTCGTGTAGTGGTCGGCGGCGGCCTTCCACTGGTCGCCGACCGAGGTCTCGGAGTCGTCGGTGCGGCGCGGGTAGGCGCCGGCCAGGATCGAGCGGTACTCGTCGCCCTCCGCCCACTTCTTCAGCTGCGCGACCCGGACCACCGCGAACGGGTGGCTCTGCGGCAGCACCTGGAGCAGCTTGAGCACGCCGTCGCGCAGGTCCCCGGCCTTCTCGTACTCCTCGGCCTGCTCCAGGAAGGCGTCAACGTTCATCTCGGCCAGGTTGTGGCCGCCGGCCAGCTTCATCAGGGCCCGCATGGACGCCTGGAGGTCCTGTCCGGCCAGCAGGCCGGCCCGGTCGCTGGAGAGCTCGGCCTTGCGGAACCACTCCTTGAGCGCGGTGATGATCGCCATGATCGCCAGATTGCCCAGCGGCACCCAGGCGATCCGGGCGGCGATGTTGGTGAGGATCAGCAGCATCGTCCGGTACACCGCGTGGCCGGACATCGCGTGACCGACCTCGTGGCCGATCACCGAGCGCAGCTCCTCCTCGTCCAGCAGCTCCACCAGGCCGCTGGTGACCACGATGATCGGCGTGTCGATGCCGATGCAGAACGCGTTGACCGCCGGGTCCTGGGTGACGTACAGGTCCGGGACCTTGTCCAGGTCGAGCACGTAGGCGGCGTCGCGGACCATGGCGTGCAGCTCGGGGAACTGGCGCTCCGAGGTCTTCACGGCGGTGGCCAGGAACATCAGGCGGATCGAGCGCTCGGAGACCAGACCGGCGAGCTTCCTCAGCACGTCGTCGAAGCCGGTCAGCTTGCGCAGCGCGACCAGCGCCGAGCGGTCCGCCGGATGCTCCCAGGCCCGGGTGGAGATCTCCGGGAACCGCTGGCGGCGACGGCTCGGGGTCTTCGCGGTCGTGTCGGTCATGTGTGAGTACCTCCTGGTCGACGGCGGCCCCGGCCGCTGGCCGGCCCCCGCTGCTCTTCGCCTACAACGACTGTCTCTGCAACGTCCGCGGTTGCGTACTCGTCCCCGCCGACACCCTACGTGCGCCCGGGCGGGCGCCCGTGGCGGGCCCGTGGCGGGCCCTGGGCGGGGCCCGGGGGCGTGCCCGGCGACGCGTTTCCGGGGCCGAGGGGGCGGTGGGCGGCGCCGGTGTGAGGCCGGTTTACCCTGAATGCCCGGGAGAGCCGAGCCAGACCTGGCCGCGGCACCGAGCAGTCCGAGGAGCCCGCAGATGTCCACCGAAGCCCTTGTCAGCCTGGCCGCCCCGATCTCCTCGGAGAACGGTCCCGGGATCTTCCTGCGGATCATCGTGGTGGCCTCGTTCGTCGGGGTCGGCCTGCTCGCCTGGCTCCTGCTCCGGGCCGGCCGCAACAACTGACCTGCCGCGGACCGGCGGTCGGCCGTGCATCGGCGCGGGGACGTCCGCGGGCGCGGGCTCACGGCGGTTCAGACGCGGTGGGCCGCCGAGCGGTTGCCGTGTAACCCCCCGTACGATGACGGACGGGCCCTCACCGGCCCGACGACACCTCCTGCCCGTCACCGAGCCGAGAAGGTCCGCCGACCATGAGCACTGCCGCCGCACTCCCCGTCCTGAACCTTCTCGCGAACGAGGGCGAGGGGGGTAACCACGACAGCCTCAACCCGTACCTGACGGGTGGCGCCGCCCTGTTCGTCCTCCTGCTGCTGCTCTTCGTGACCACCCGCTTCAACAAGGACCGCTAGGCCCGCAGGCAGGACCGCCGGGCGCTCGACCCGGCGGCCGACGGCCCGGGGGAGCGTCCGGCGGAGTAGCCGGCCGCTCCCGTACGTGTGCCCGGAGGGCCCGGCCCCCAGGCGTTCCCGCACCGTAACGGGCGTCGCGTAAGGTGTGGCGCCATGGGAGAGCAGACCGGGAATTCCGGCGGATCGGCGCCGGTGAAGAGGCGCCTCGGTGTGATGGGCGGCACCTTCGACCCGATCCACCACGGACACCTCGTCGCCGCCAGTGAGGTCGCCAGCGCGTTCCACCTGGACGAGGTGATCTTCGTCCCGACCGGACAGCCCTGGCAGAAGAGCGACCGCCACGTCACGCCCGCCGAGGACCGCTACCTGATGACGGTCATCGCCACCGCGGAGAACCCGCAGTTCTCGGTCAGCCGGATCGACATCGACCGCAAGGGACCGACCTACACCGTCGACACCCTGCGCGACCTGCGGGCGCTGCACCCCGACGCCGACCTGTTCTTCATCACCGGCGCCGACGCGCTCGCCCAGATCCTCTCCTGGCGGGACTCCGACGAGCTCTTCTCGCTCGCCCACTTCATCGGTTGCACCCGGCCGGGGCACACTCTGACGGACGCCGGGCTGCCGGTGGGCGGGGTCTCCCTGGTGGAGGTCCCGGCGCTGGCCATCTCTTCCACGGACTGCCGCAACCGGGTCGCCAAGGGCGAACCGGTCTGGTACCTCGTCCCGGACGGCGTGGTCCGCTACATCGACAAGCGTGCGCTCTACGCGCCGCACCGGACCTGATCCCGGAGGGGCCGACGGATGAGCGATCGCAGGGGACCGCAGGGGCAGCCGGGGCAGCCGGACGACTGGCCCGCCGGGCAGTACCAGCAGCAGTACCAGCAGGCCTACCAGCAGCAGGAGCCGCTGTACGAGCCGTACGAGCAGCCCGAGCAGCAGTACGACCAGTACGGCCGGCCGGTGCAGCCCGCGCAGCAGGCGTACCCGCAGCAGGACGACTGGTCCACCGGGCAGTACCCGCAGCAGTACCAGCAGGGCTACCCGCAGCAGGGCGGCTACGGCGGGCAGCAGCAGGAGCCGGCGTACGAGCCGTACGAGCAGCGTGAGCAGCAGCAGTACGACCAGTACGGGCAGCCGGTGCAGCCCGCGCCGCAGGCGTACCCGCAGCAGGGCGGCTACGGCTACCAGGACCCGTACCAGCAGCAGCAGGTCTACGACCCGTACCAGCAGCAGGCCCAGCAGCCGTACGCGACCGCGCAGATGCCGGTGGTGGCCGAGCCGGAGCAGACCGCGCCCGAGGCGCCCGCCGCCGTGCCCGCGCCCGCCCCGGTGACGCCGCGCCCCCGGCTGCCCCGGCCGACCGCCGCCGAGCCGGCCCCCGCCCGGCCCGAACCGCCGTCCGAGCAGGTCGGCGGCAGCCGCGCCGCCAAGGGCAAGGCCCCCAAGGGCGACTACCCGACGGGCGAGTTCACCTTCGTCGACGACGAGGAGGGGGAGGACTCCGAGGACGTCATCGACTGGCTGAAGTTCGCCGAGTCCCGCAGCGAGGTTCGCGCGGAACGCCGCCGCAAGCTGCGCAACCGGCTGGTCGGCGCCGGCGCGGCGCTGGCGCTCGTCGGCGCGGGCGTCGGCGGCTACCTCTGGTTCACCGGTGACAAGGAGAGCGCGGCCGTCGCCGCCGGACCGCGCCAGGTCAACGTGGTCCACCTGCGCGACCTGCAGGGCAAGGTGTCGAGCGCGCTGCTCGTCAACGACGCCGCGGGCAAGAAGGGCACCGTCCTGCTGCTCCCGGACACCCTGCGGCTGCCCGGCCCGGGCGACCCGCCGATCACCACCGTCGGCCAGGCCATGGACAGCCTCGGCGCCTCCGGAACCCGCGACGGCCTGGCCACCGTGCTCGGCGCCCCCGTCGCCGGCACCTGGCGGCTGGACACCCCGTACCTGGAACTGCTGGTCGCCCAGCTCGGCGGTGTCCGGGTGGACACCGACGCGGAGACCCGCGAGGGCGGCAGGCCGGACGGCAAGGTGCTCTCCGCCGCCGGGAAGAACACCCTGCTGAACGGGAAGGCGGCCGTCGCCTACGCCACCCTGCAGAACCAGGGCGAGAGCCGTGACGCCCAGCTGGCCCGGTTCGGCCAGGTGATGGACGCGGTGGTGCGCACCATGCCCGTCGAGTTCAAGGACGCCAAGGACGACGTCCACCGGATGAACGCGGTGCTCGACCCCTCGCTGCCCGAGGACGCCCTGGCCGGTGTGCTCACGCAGCTCGCCCAGCTGGCCAGGAACGGTCAGTTCGGCGCCACCGCACTGACCGTGAAGCCGGACGGCACGCTGGACGAGGCCACCGCCGGCAAGCAGGTCAAGGACGTGCTGGGCGGCACCGTCAAGGCGGCCACCTCCGCCGACGCGCCGGCCCGCGTCTCCGTCCAGGACGCCACCGGGAACGACCAGGCGGCCGCCGCCGCACAGGTCCAGGTGGTCAACGCCGGCCTCACCTTCGTCCCCGGCGGGGCCAGGACCGCGCCGCAGCCGGCCAGTGAGATCCGCTACACCGACGACGCCCGGCAGGCCGCCGCGAAGTCGCTGGCGACCAGCCTCGGCCTGCCGGAGACGGCCGTGAAGAAGGTCGCCGAGGCGCAGAACGCGGACCTGCTGGTCGTTCTCGGCAAGGACTACGCCCCGCCGAAGACGCAGTAGGCACCCGGCTCGCGTCGGGCGGCTCCGGAAAACGGTTCCGGGGCCGCCGGGGCGGCGTGAGATCCTGGAAGGCGATCCCGGCGCCCCGCGCTCCGGGGCGCCCCAAGCCTCCGAGCCGGAAGAACACCGTGACCGTCACTGACCACAGCCAGGAACTCATCAACGTCGCCGCCCAGGCGGCGGCCGACAAGCTGGCCCACAACATCATCGCGTTCGACGTCAGCGAGGTGCTGTCGATCACCGACGCCTTCCTGATCGCCTCGGCCAACAACGACCGCCAGGTCCGTTCCATCGCCGAGGAGATCGAGGACCAGCTGCGCGAGAAGCTGGACATCAAGCCGGTCCGCCGGGAGGGCGAGCGCGACGGCCGCTGGATCCTGCTCGACTACCTGGACATCGTGGTGCACGTCCAGCACTCCGAGGAGCGTTCCTTCTACTCGCTCGACCGGCTCTGGAAGGACTGCCCCGAGCTGCCCCTGCCGGAGGACGCCCTGGCCTCCCGCAACCGTCCCGACGCCCACACCGACGCGGTCGGCAACGCCGTCACCCCGGTCGAGCAGGCGCCCGCGGACGACTTCGGCGCCGAGGACTACAGCTGAGCCGGGACGCGCGGGGCCCGCGCATCGTCTTCTGGCGGCACGGCCAGACGTCCTGGAACCTCGAGTCGAGGTTCCAGGGCACCACGGACATCGAGCTGACCGGGCAGGGCGTGCTGCAGGCGCAGCGGGCCGCCCGGCTGCTCGCCGGCCTCCGCCCCGACCTGCTGATCTCCTCCGACCTCAAGCGGGCCCGGCGCACCGCCGAGGAGCTGGCCAAGGTCACCGGCCTCGACGTGCAGCACCACGAGGGGCTGCAGGAGACCTACGCGGGCTCCTGGCAGGGCCTCACCAACGCCGAGATCCGCGCCCGGTTCCCGGAGGAGTACGCGGCCTGGGCGCAGGGCGAGCCGGTCCGGCGCGGCGGCGGTGAACTCTCCACGGAGGTCGCCGACCGCTCGGTGCCGGTGGTGCTCGACGCGGCCGACAAGCTGCCCGAGAACGGCACCCTGGTCGTCGTCAGCCACGGCGGCACCATCCGCACCATGCTGGGGCGGATGCTCGGCCTGGAGCCGGAACTCTGGGAGTGCTTCGGCGGGCTGTCCAACTGCTGCTGGTCCGTGCTGGGCCGGGGCGCGCGCGGATGGCGACTGCTGGAGCACAACGCCGGCACGCTGCCGGAGCCGGTGATCGGCGACGACACCTGAGCGGTGCGCGGAGGGGGCGTGGAGTGGTCTACGGGGAGCGGATTTCGCAGTTCCGGGCCTGACCGGTTAGAGTCTTCCTCGTTCGCACGGAGGAAACGCAACCCGGTGAGGGAAGCGGGAAATCCGGTGAGTGCGGGGCTGTAGCTCAGTTGGTAGAGCGCTTGCATGGCATGCAAGAGGTCCGGGGTTCAATTCCCCGTAGCTCCACTCCGCACCTGCGGTCCGCGAGGGCCGTGCGTGTCGCGGGGCTGTAGCTCAGTTGGTAGAGCGCTTGCATGGCATGCAAGAGGTCCGGGGTTCAATTCCCCGTAGCTCCACAGACGGCAAGAA